>JACDCA010000031.1 GCA_013694635.1 Acidobacteriota bacterium
AGAGCGCCCCCAGCGAGCGGAGGAGATTAAGTGTCCCGCATGCGAAGCGGAGAGAGCGCCTGCCGCCGCAAGCGAGGGCCGGAGGGAACCGCCGCGTAGCGGCGGCCGAGCGCGCAGCGAGCGTGGGGAAATTAAGGGCCCCACGCGAGCGAAGTTAATTAATAGATGGAGGCGGGGGGATTCGCACCCCCGTCCGAAAATACATCTCCGCAGGAATCTACGATGCGTATCCGCCTCTGTTGTCTCGTGCCTGGCGTGAAGAAACGGCAAAACCGCCGAGCACCAGCCCCGGAAAATCTCGCTATTGACGTCCGAGGTAGCCGTCAGTAGCCAGCCTGCTTAAATGACATCCGGTCCCCGGCCCGCAGGCTTGCCGGGGTGGACGCTCACAGGTGTTTAAGCTGCGAGTGCGTACTGCGTGTTGGCAGTTAACGTTGTTTCCATTTTTTGTCGAGGTTAATGGTCCTCGGCACGCATCCTGCGAAACCGTACCTCCGTCGAATCTAGGTCGCCCCCAGGGAAACTACGAACGATGAACTACGAATATGAACCAAAGAACCATTCAGAGTTCATCGTTCATGGTTCATAGTTTCCTACACCTCGTCCGGTGTCGTCAAGTTGCTGTCGGACTTGAAGTTGCGGCATTTTCAGCCTTGACTCCCTGCTGCGGGGCCTCGATAATCGATCATCCTCCTTTTCCAAACAGTGATGCTGAGCCAGGCACGATCGATTAGTACGCGAATCCTCCTCGCCGCCGCTGCGGCGTTCACCCTGGGGATCGTGGTCGCCCCGGCCGGGGTGCGGAGCATGGCGCGGCAGCAGCTCGTCCAGACGGCCCACCCCGAACTCCCTGCGGATGCGAGCGAGCTCTGGCTCGTTCCGTCCGAACGCGACGGCGCCGCGCGCGCGTCAACGCAGCACGAGTCGCTGCACGCTGCGGTCAGCCGCTACCAGGCAGGTGACTTCGACGCCGCGCTGCAGTTTGCTTCTGCGCCGTCCCTCCGAACGGCTCCTCTGGCACCCTACGCGCTGTATTACCAGGGTCTGGCGCAGTTGCGCCTCGCGAAGATTCCGGAGGCGCGACGCACCTTCGAGACGCTGCTCGACTCCAAACCCCCCGGGTACCTCGCGGTCGCGGCGATGCTCGCGGCCGGCGAGGCCGCAGAGGCCGCCGGCGATCACAGTGCGGCCGCCCGGGTGTACCAGAAGCTCGCCGACGACAAGCTCTCGGTCTCAGACGATGTCCTCGACCGCCTCGGCCGGGCGTCCCTCGCGGCAGGGCAGCGAGAGCAGGCCGCAAAGGCCTACGTTCGGCTCTACTACGAGTTCCCGCTCACCGCCCCTGGGGTCGCCGCGGCATCCCCGCTCTTGTCACTCAAGGATCTGATCACCCGCACCGGCTACGACCACGACATCGGCCGTGCGCAGATGCTGTTCGGCGCACGCCGATACGCTGAAGCGAAGAACGCGTTCCAGGCGATCCGGGGGTCCCTCGGCGCAGATGCCAGGGACCTCGCGGGCCTGAGAATCGCCGAGTCTGATTTTTTCCTGCGCAACTACGCGGCCGCCCGTGACGGTGTCAGCGCGCACCTGCAGAAGGGGCCGCGTGTCGCCGAGGCGCGCTATTTCTATCTGAGCGCCACTCGCGAGCTGAGTGATCACACGCAGTATCTGGCGCTGGCGCGTGCCCTCATCACGGATTTTCCGGAGAACTCCTGGGCCGAAGAAGCGCTCGACAATCTCGCGACGCACTACATCCGTCAGAATGACGACGAGGCTGCGATCGGCGTTTTCCGCGAGCTCTACGCAAAGTTCCCCGCCGGACGGTACGCCGAACGCGCCGCATGGAAGTACGGGTGGCGGAGCTACAAGACCGGCGAGTACCCCGAAGCCATCCGCGTGTTCGAGCGCGCGGCCTCCACGTTCCCGCGCTCCAATTACCGGCCGTCCTACATTTACTGGGCGGCGCGAGCCCATACGAAAAACGGTGATCCTTCGACGTCGTCGACGCGGATGCGCCTCGTGCACGCCGACTACGGCAACTCGTATTACGGGCGTCTGGCCGAGGGCCACCTGCGGCGCGCGGGGCAGTTGCCGGCGCGCGACACCGTGCGAAACGCCGCCGCACCGATTCCCGCTGTCGCCCCCGTGCTGCCGACCGAAACGACGATCCGGCGATTGCTCGCGAGCGGGCTCTTCGACGATGCGCTCAATGAGTTGCGACACGCTCAACGCGTCTGGGGATCGTCGCCGGCCATCGACGCAACGATCGCGTGGGCCTACAACCAGAAAGGGGAGCTGCGCCGCGCCATCACCCTGATGCGCCGCGCGTATCCGCAGTTTCTCACCGCCGATGGGCAGCGGCTGCCCGCCGATATCCTGCAGGTGATTTATCCCCTCGAGTACTGGGGGACGATCCGCCGTGAGTCGGCGGCACGCGGGCTCGATCCCTACCTGATCGCGGCGCTCATCGGCCAGGAGTCGACGTTCGATCCGGAGATCAAGTCGGTGGCGAATGCGTGGGGCTTGATGCAGATCGTTCCCGCCACCGGGAGGCGCCTCGCGCAGAACCTGGGCGTCGGAAAATTCTCGACTGAACGTCTCACCGACCCGGAGTTGAACGTCCGTCTCGGGACCTACTACTTCTACCGGCTGGTGCAACAGTTCGGAGGCACGCACTTCGCGCTGGCGAGCTACAACGCCGGTGAGAATCGCGTCGTCCGCTGGAAGGCGGAACGCCCCGGTCTCGACGACGACGAGTTCATCGACGACATCCCGTTCCCCGAGACACAGAACTACGTGAAGAGGATCCTCGGTACGGCCGAGGACTATCGCATGCTCTACGGGAACGGCGAGGTAGCGCCCAGTCGGAGGGTGGTTTCTGCGCCCGTCATCGCGAAGAGTCCGGCACAGAAACCGGCCGCAAAAAAACCCGCCGTCAAGAAGGCTGGGGCGAAGAAGCCCGCCGTCAAGAAGCCCGGCCCGAAACGGACGCCGCCGCGCCGCTAGGGAAACGACACGATTTCAAACACCGACATCCGCTCGTCGGTTGCGAGCGGGCGTAGATGCTCGCTGAACGGCTGGAGGCGCGTACGGATTTCCTCTGCGCGCGGGCCGAACATGTCCCAGTGGATCGCGATGTAGCGGACCCGCGCCTTCTGAAGCACGGCGAAGCTATCGTGGGACGGGAAGCCGTCGAGTACCAGCGCGTCCTGGCGGAACTGCTGCGGTGTGTGATCGCTGTACCCGTTCATCATCGGCAGCCAGTGCGTCGTGGAAAACAGCATGTATTGCGTGTGGAGATGCCAGGCGGATCTCCCGCCGTAGAACGGGAACTCCGCCATCGGCGCCTTCCGCAGGTTGCGGACGACGCTGTAACCGTCCGGAACCACGACGGCGCGCTCCCACGGCATACGCGTGGCGAGCTCGGCGAGCGCAGCCACACTGACTGCAAGGGCCGCCAGCCGTCCGCGGCTGCCCATTACCACCACGAGGCGTCGCATCCCGAGCGCGGCGATCACACCGAGACACAGCACGACGACGATGGCTATGCGGGTCGGGGCGCGGAGAAAAGAGAACACCGGCAGGGTGTCATAGAGGAGCGTGTACAGGCCGGCGGCAGGGCCGAATGACGACCACAGGGCAAGGATCCCCAGCGATCCGTACAGCAGCACGATTTCTCGTTCGCGGGGCATTGCCTTTGAGCCGCGTGGCGTTACGGCGAGGACGAGGCCTGCGGCGCCGAACACGATCGGAAGCAGCCCCGGAAACATCACTTCGGTCCATCTGGGCCAGTCGGCGATCCACTGCACCAGCCATCGATGCGCGTATGCAGAGGACGCGAGATAGCTGGAGAGATTGGCTGAATAGCGAATGGAGTCGTCGAGACTGCGGGCGAATCCCTGCTCCTGACGGAGCTCGTAATACGGCAGCAGGAACGGGGCAACGCCAGCGATCGACACGAA
>JACDCA010000035.1 GCA_013694635.1 Acidobacteriota bacterium
AGCAGCTCCGCCGGCACGGTGAACGAGAGCGCCACCGTGTTGCCGGTGCCGGACATCTGCAGTGACTTCACGAACGCCGCGGCCTTCGGATCGCTGCCGCCGAGCATCTCACCGAGTGCGAGGAGCCCGTTCACCTGGCGGCGCAGGAGCTCCGCGGACTGCTCGTCGAGCGCGTCGGCCCGCAGCGTGCCCGAGATGCCGCCGTTGATGTGCCCGGTGGCCGCAAACCACTTGATCGGGGGCATCCGCTGGGCGACTTCCGCCGGAAGCTTCGCCGTGCTGGCGATCATGTCGAACCGTCCGACCGCCCACGCCTGGTTGTTCAGCGCGATCTCGCCGACGAGGTCCATCATTTCGCTGTTCTTCGTGATGCTCTGTGAGGTCGCCTGCGAGGCGATGCTCTGCTGCACGACCGACTTCACACCCATCGCCACCAAGCCCGGCTCGAGGAACGCCAGCGTGAACTGGCCGTGCTCGGCGGTGACCGGAGAATTGATGATCCGTTTGCCCTGGTAGGTTTCGACGACGCCGCCGTGCTGGACCGCAAGGGCCTCGAGCTGCGTGTCGTTGAAGCGCCCGCGGGCCACGACCAGGCCGCCCGTCTCCGGCGAACCGCCCGAGACTGCCGCCACGATGTAGTCGATGTCGTTCTCGATGTCGATTCCGGTCTGCTTCTGGAACTCTTCCTGCCCGTGCTGCTGCATCGGCATCGCGGCCTTGAGTTGCTGCCGGAGCTCGGACTTCATGATCGCCTGCACGTCGGCGTATGCGACGACAGTGGCGTCCGACGGGATATATCGAAGCTCGTTGGCTACCGGCGCCGCCGACAGCGGCTGGAAGCCCCCCGCATAAAAGGCGATCAATCCGGTGCAAAGGCCGGCGGCAAGCACTGCGGTCGAGCCGGCGAGAAAATAACGGGTTTTCTTTGTCATACGCGTGACCCTCTGCATGGATTATACAGATTCAGTGGGTAAAAAGTTCCGCACCTGGGCGGAATCGGACACTTCAGGGGGACCTCGCTATTAACTCCAAACCTCCAACCCCCAACGCCCAAATCGCACAGTTGGGGAGTTGGGAGTGGGAATTTGTCACTGTTCGAGGACATATTCCTTGCGCTCGATGACCCAGCCGGCCAGGGCCAGGAAAACCAGCCAGATCCCGAACAACGACACCACGCTGGTCAGCAGGCTCGGTGTTTCCCGGAAGATGTTCTGGATCAGGCTCAACGCGCCGTCATTGGGCATCGCGTGGGGCACGAGCGCCTGCAGGTAGTAGGCGATCGTGTAGTACTTCATGTAGCCCGGGAAGGCGAGGGCCGCCTGCTCATACCCGAAGATGAAGATCAGCCCGATCAGGAGCGGCCGCTTGTATTTCGCGCCGATGAACGCGAACAGCGCCCCGTAGACGGCGAGCCCGAGCGCCAGCAGCGACAGATCCTTCAGCAGATCCAGGAATGACCCGCCAAGGCTTCCCCGGATGGGAACGATGAGCAGGTAGACGAGCATCACCGACGGCAGCACGACGAATACCGTGCACCCGAGATACGCGAGGTATTTGCCGACCAGCACGGCGCTCCGGCGGACCGGCCGGGTGAAGAGATACGTGATCGTCTTGTCTTCGACCTCGTCGGCGATCAGCGAGGTCCCGTAGAAGACGCCCAGCACCGGGATGGTGAAGCGCAGGTAAAAAATCCAGATCATCATCCCGAAGATCGCCGGACCGGTCATGCGGACACCGCCCGGCCCCTCCAGCACGGGTGCGCCGAGTGAAACGAGCGCGCGGATGAACAGCGCGATCAGGACCGGCGCCCCGACGATCAGCAGCATGAAGACCGTGCGTTTCGACCACAGCATCTCGCTGATGGAGAGGTCGAAGATGCGGAGGCACGCCGTCAGGAATCCTGGCGCGGGCGGCAGCGGGCGAGCGGGTGCTTGATCGGTAAGAAGTCCGGTGCCAGCCGTTGTTGCCTTGCGCTCGTCGTTCATCACTTCACCAGGTACTGGAAAACAGCCTGCAGGTTGTCGTCCGGGGACGTCACCTCGTCGATCGCGCCGTACTCGCCGCTGGCGGCAAGTTCGGTGAGCCGCGCATAAAAGGCGTCCGGCGTGCCCGTCTCGACGACGACAGCCCCCTCCTCGAACCGCATGCTGCGGACGTCTGCCCGGTCGAGAAACTCGCGCGCGAGGATCCGCGGATTGTCGGCCCGCACGTAGACGGTATGCGGGTGCTCGTCGATCAGGTCCCGGATCTGATGGACGTCCCCTTCGGCGAGGATCCGGCCGTTGTTGATCAGCAGGATCGTCGCCGTCATCGATTCGATTTCGTGCAGGATGTGGCTCGACACGATGATGCTCTTGCCGGCGCGCGCCCACTCGCGGATCAGGCGGATCGACTTGCGTCGCGCCAGCGGGTCCATCCCGGACAGGGGCTCGTCGAGAATGAGCAACTGCGGATCGTGGACGATCGCCTGCGCGAGCTTCACGCGCTGACGCATGCCCTTGCTGTAGGCGCCGATCTTCTTGTGGGCCGCATCCATGAGATCGACCGCGGTCAGTGCGCGCACCGCTGCGGCCGTCCCTTCCTTCTCGCCGAGACCGTTGAGGCGCACGAGCGCCGTCACCCATTCGAGACCGGTCATCCGGTCGTAGAACGCGTCCTGCTCAGGGCAGAAACCGATCTGAAAGTAGAGATGGGGGTTACGCCAGATCGGCTCGCCGAGGACGGTCACGCTGCCCTTGCTCGGCTTCAGCTGGCCGGTGATCAGCTTCATGAACGTCGATTTGCCGGCCCCGTTGGGGCCCAGCAGCCCGGTAATCCCCGGCGGCACGGTGACCGAGACGTCGTTGAGGCCGATGACCTGCCCGTACCATTTCGAGACGTGATCGGCGGAAACGATCCCCGCGCTCACGTCACGATCTCCACGCCGCGCACGCGCCGCTCCAGCACCGAGATCGACAGCGCGATGAGGCCGAGGACGACGATCAGCGACACCTGCCAGGGGGTGGCATAGCGGGGCGTCTGGCGGAAAATCAGGTCGACGATCTGGTGCAGATTCGAGCTGACCGACAACCACGACAACGACGTGTCGCCGGTAATCGCCAGCATCGCCCCGTAGATCGCCGCGGTGAAGAACAGGATCCCGGAATACAGAATCCCGACGTAGCGGCTGCTCTTCGACAGCGAGGAGAGGGCCAGCATCGTGAAGGTGGCGAGCAGCGCCTCGAGGAGCGCGCCCACGGTGATCGCGGGAAAGAGGAAGAGATTTGCCTTCAGGAACTCGAAGCTGCCCTTGAACATGACCTGCAGGAAGAGCAGGAGGATGCCGGGCACCCAGGTCACGAGCATCAGAAACGTAAAGAGGACGGCGGCCTTGCCGGCGATGTATTCGGCGCGCATCAGCGGCTTGGACAGGTAGATCTGCAGTGCGTTGGCGCGCCGGTCCTGCGCGATCAGACCGGCGCCGACATAGATCGTCATCACGAAGACGAAGAAATCCTGCTGCTCGAGGAAGTCGCGGAACATCTTGGCGTCGGGCGCCAGCAGCGTCTCGGTCTGGGGATAGTTCGCCGCGACGTAAATCTGGACGGCGCGCACGACAAACGGCAGCCACGCAAACAGCATCAGGCCCATGAACGCGCGCTTGCGGATCATCGTCATGATGCCGGCGCGCGCGATGACGGACCAGGCACGTCCAGGAGACGTTTTGAGGCCGCCGTAGCGCCGGTAACTTTGATCGTGGATAGGCATGACAAAGAAGGGCTACGTGCGACGTGCGACGTGCGACGTGCTACTCCTCACCGACAGCCTTGGCAAAGACGTCTTCCAGCGTCGGGACGCTCGGTCGGAGGTGGCGGACCTGGACGCCGTGGCGCGCGGCGAGCGCGAAGATGGCGCGCTGGTCGTTGCCGTCCGACCCGCCGGCCCCTGTCGGGACGAAGACACGCATGACGTCCTCGTCGGTCCCGTGGCATTCCATCCCGGCCTGGTTCAGCAGCTCGACGAACGCGGGCAGGCTCCCCTTGATCCGCAGCTCGAACACACGACCTCCAGGGCCCTTCAGTTCGTCGATGGGCCCCTGCGCCACGACCTTCCCCTTGTCCATGACGACGACGCTGTCGCACGTGAACTCGACGTCCGGAAGCAGGTGAGACGAGAGGATCAGATTGACGTTCTTGTTATGCCCGAGGTCGTGGATCAGCTCGAGCATCTCGTCGCGCCCCTTGGGATCCATGCCGTTGGTGGGCTCGTCAAGAAACAGAAGGTCGGGATCGTGCACGAGCGCCTGCGCGAGCTTGATGCGCTGCTTCATGCCCGTGGAATAGGTCTCGACGTTACGATACCGCGCCTCGTCCAGCCCGACGTAGTAGAGAACCTCGTGGGCGCGCTGCATGGCATCGACCGCCGGCAAGCCAGCGAGCTGGCCGCAGTAGGCGACGAAGGTCACCGCGTTCATGCCCGGGATGTGCGCATCGCTTTCCGGCATGTAGCCGAGCCGCGCACGGATCGCCAGCGGTTCGCGCGCGACATCGAGGCCGAGGACGCTCATGCGGCCGACCCTCGGTTTGATGAAACCGAGGAGCGCCTTGAGCATCGTGCTCTTGCCCGCGCCGTTCGGGCCGAGCAGCCCGACAGCGCCGCGGCTGAATTTCGCACTGACCTCTTGTAACGCACGGTTCGCGCCGTACTCGACCGTAACGCCATCGAGCAGTACGACGGGATCCGTGGCCGGTGCGCCCGGTCTACTGTCAGCTGGAGCAGAGCTCTGCATCTGATGCACGCGCTAGCTTATACGGGTTTGCGTCTGTCTGAGTTCGGACGACCGGAGTTCAGGGGGTTTAGCAGGAGATCAGGAGATCAGGAGACTCTTTCCTGATCTCCTGATCTCTTGTGAGCTCTCACAGGCTGCCCCGCAACCCTAATTCATCTGCGCGCTCTCGCAGGGAGCGGATGACGTTGGTGATGTGCTCATCGAGCGGAAGCCCGATTTCCTCGGTGCCGCGCCGCAGGTCATCGCGGCTCACAGCGCGCGCGAAGGCCTTGTCTTTCATCCGCTTCATCACCGAGGCGGCCTCGAGATCCAGCACGCTCTTCGAAGGGCGGACCAGCGCGGCCGCGGTAACGAACCCGGACATCTCATCGCAGGCATACAGGGTATGCTCGAGGCGCGACTCGCGAGGCACGCCGGAATAATCAGCGTGCGACAGGATCGCGCGCGTCACCCAATCCGGATAGCCCAGGGCTGTGAGAATCTCGACGCCGCGAAATGGATGGTTCTCCGCGTCGGGCCAGCGCTCGTAATCGAAGTCGTGAAGCACCGCGACGACAGCCCAGTCTTCCTCGGGCTCCCCCCACAGGCGTGCGTACCCGCGGACCGACGCTTCCACGGCGAGCATGTGCTTGCGCAGGCTCTCGCTCTGCGTATGCTCGGTCATCAGCGCGTACGCATCTTCTCTGGACGGCACCATTCCTCACCTCACCATGCCGATGAAGGCGGTGATGATCAGTGCGTTCGTGAAGTCGATGAAAAACGCACCGACCATCGGGACCACGAGGAACGCGCGGGGCGCGGGGCCGAACCGCTCCGCAATCGCCTCCATGTTGGCGACGGCGTTCGGCGTCGCGCCCAGCCCGAATCCGCAATGGCCGCCCGCCATCACGGCGGCGTCATAATCCCGGCCCATCAACCGGAAGGTCAGGAAGTACGCGACTGCCGCCATGATCGAGACCTGCGCCGCGAGGATGACGAGCATTGGCAGGGCCAGGTCCAGCAGTTCCCAGAGCCGGAGCGACATCAGTGCCATTGCAAGAAAGAGCGACAAGGTGATAGTCCCGAGATCATCCACGGTACGCTGCTCGATGCGGACGGCGCCGGACACATCCGACAGGTTACGCACGAGCGCGGCGAAGACCATGGCGCCGATGTAAGCGGGCAACGTCATGTACTGGCCAAGCCATGCGCTCAGCAGCCCTCCCCCCCACATGGCCGCCAGGATGATGGTGATGACCTTCAGCAGCGTGAACGCCGTCGCCGGAGGCCCGACCGGCTCGGTGTCGATTTCCTCGTCGAGCGCGTCCAGCTGCGCCGCGGCGAGTGCGGCCTCGCGCGGGACGGTTCCAGGCGTCCGCAAGGGTCGATGCCGCCGAATCAACGCCGTCGCCACGGGCCCGCCGATCAGCCCGCCGCTCACTAGACCGAAGGTCGCCGCGGCCATTGCCAGCGTCACTCCTGCGGAGAAGCCGTGCTGCTCCTCGAGCAGCTTTCCAAACGCAGCCCCGGTACCGTGACCGCCCGTCATGGTAATCGAACCCGCGATCAGTCCAAGCAGCGGATCGACCCCAAGCAGCTGCGCGATACCGACGCCGGCGACATTCTGAACGACCGCAACGAACGAGGCGAGCAGCCAGAAGAGCAGCACCTGCGGCCCGCCGACCTTCAAGAGACCAAGGCTCGCACCAAGTCCGATCGTGGTGAAGAAGGCGATCATCAACGGGGGCTGCAGCGCAGTATTGAACTCGAACGCGAGCAGACCCCACGAGCGCAGGGTGAGACTGAGCGCGGCGAAGAGGAAGCCGCCGACGACCGGTGCCGGAATGTTGTACCGATCGAGCAGCGAGACGCGTCTGCGGATGCCGTAACCGCAGAAAAGGACAACGGCCGCCAGCGCCAGCGTCTGGATCATGTCGAGCCGGAGCGTGAGGGAGCTCATGGCTCGCCTGTCACCTTGACGACGACACGTTTGCGTCGCTGGCCGTCGAACTCCGCATAAAACACCTGCTCCCACGGGCCAAGGTCGAGCGCCCCGGCGGTAATGGGAACGATCACCTGGTGCCCCATGATCGTTCGTTTCAGGTGCGCGTCGGCGTTGTCTTCTCCCGTCTGGTGATGCCGATAGTCGAGACCGGCGGGTGCCAGCTTTTCCAGCCAGACCTGGAAATCCGAAATCAGGCCGTCCTCCCAGTCATTCACGTACACCCCCGCGGTGATGTGCATCGCCGAGACGAGCACCATCCCTTCGCGGACGCCGCTCGACGTGACGATCGCGGCCACTTCGTCGGTGATCCGAACGAACTCCTGCCGCTTCTTCGTGTTGAACCACAGGTAGTCGGTGAAGGTCATGTGACA
>JACDCA010000079.1 GCA_013694635.1 Acidobacteriota bacterium
GCCCTGCGAAATCACGTCTGCCTTGAACAGGACCGTAACGATGAAGCTGATGGCGGTGAAGAGGATCACGAGCGGGCGCGTCGCCTTGGCCCACTCGGGGGCCATGCCGTAGCGAGGCAGGTACCGCGGCACCAGGTTGAGCAGGCCCACCATGGCGGACGCACCGGCAAACCACAGAATCGTGACGGTGCTGACGTCGTAGATCGTGCCGAAGACACGACCGAGGTGCGTGTGCGCGAGGTAGGCCAGCGCCCTTCCGTACGCCTCCCCCCCCTCCTTGAACTCCTCCGGCGGTATCAGCATCGAGGTGATGACGCTGCTGCCGACGAGCAGCACGCTCATGATCAGCGCCGCGACGGTCAGCAGCTTTTTCGTGTTGCGAATGCGCCCCAGCGGTCGTTCTTCGGTATCGGTGATATCGCCGCGGACGAGCGGCATCACCGCCACACCGGTCTCGAAGCCGGACAGCCCGAGCGCCAGTTTCGGAAACACGAGCAGGGCCGCGAGGATCATCATTGGAATCGACGTGTGTTGCGCGAAGAGCGCCGCGCGCCAGGACGGCAGGACCTCGGGATGCTGCACCAGGTACTGGAGACCCCAGCCGATGACGACGATGTTCAGAACGATGTAGACGATGACGATCGGGATCGCGACGCCGACGGCCTCACGAAACCCGAGGAGGAATATGCCGCCGAGCGCGGTCAGCAGAAGAATCGTCAGGACGATCGGATGATGCATCCACTCGGGCACCAGAGGGTTCTCGACGACGTGCGCGGTGGCGTCCGCGGCCGAGAGAGTAATCGTGATGATGAAGGCCGTGGCCGCAAATCCCAGGAGCACCAAAACGAGCGTCTTGCCGCGCCACCGAGGGAGGACGTTCTCGAGAACCTGGATGCTGCCCTGACCGTGCGGGCTCAGCTCGGCGATACGGCGATACATCGGCAGCGCGCCGAAAATCGTCAGCAGCACGAGCACCAGCGTTGCCACCGGCGCTAGCCCTCCGGCGGCCAGATAGGCAATCCCCGGCTGGTAGCCGAGGGTCGAGAAGTAATCGACGCCCGTCAGGCACATCACCTTCCACCACTCAGCCTGGTGCGCTTCGGCAGGTGGGGTGTGAGCGCCGGCGGGAACTTCGTGTAGGCCTTGGAGGAGCCAGCGCTTCAACCGCCCTGGGCGGTGAGCTGAAAGAGGGGTCGCCATCAGGCAGGTTGGATTTTACTCGTATTGCGACTGTCGTAGTCCAGCCCTTTAGAGCTGCGTCTCGTAGTCCAGCCCTTCAGGGCGGCATACCGGGCACGTACAAACTCCGCGCCGTGAGCTCCTGCGGATCGAGTCCGGCCGCTTTTGCCAGCGTGCGCTGTCTCGGCGGGAGTGAGACCCGGAATCGCCATTCATCTTCACGTGCCCCCTCGCCGTTGAACGCGGCGAGCCATTCAACGCGCCATCGGTTCACTCTCCGCGCGATTGGCTCGACGATCAGTAATGAGGCGCCCTCACGGTGGGCAGCGAGAAGCCTGGTCAGGAGCAGCGCGCGCCCGTCATCTGCCAGCTCGTTCACGGCGTATGCGAGCAGGATTGCGTCCCCCCGCTGTGGTGCGAATGGCTTTCGCACGAGGTCGCCGGTCGTCGCACGACCACCAAGCTGGAATGTGCGATACGTCCAGTTCGCCTCCGCGACCGCCCAGGCATTCCGGTCCACACCTTGGATGCGCGTCGCGCCGCTCTCCAGTGCCAGCGCCGCGCCGGCGCTTCCGGTTCCGCACCCGAGGTCGATCACGCGCTCGATCCTCGCGGCCGGCGCAAGTGCCCGGGTGATCTCCCGGACGACGAGAAAGTGAATCGGCGCATAGAACAGGGCAAAGGCCGCGCGCTTGCCGGCGCTGTCGAGCGCGCCGCCGCGGGCGAGCTTCTCGCGACGCTCGACGTAGCAGGACGACAGGGCCCGCAGCGCGCGCGTGACTTCGGAGGGTGTCAGGTTGACGAGGTGCCGCTCGTCCAGCGCCGCAAGCCACTTGTCGAACGATGAAGCTAGAATGCGTGACATGGTCACAGTCGCAGCAGCCTTGACTG
>JACDCA010000128.1 GCA_013694635.1 Acidobacteriota bacterium
GGGTGCGGAGGGTGCGGAGGGTGCGAAGGGGGCGATTGCGCGGCTGAAGTTTCGCGTTCCCGTTCGCGACCTGCTACCGCCGTTGGCGGAATACGCGACGTTGCAGCACGGAGACGAGCGGCACACGGTGGGCTACACCGAGGCGAGCCGCGGCTGCAAGCACCGCTGCAGGCACTGCCCGATCGTGCCGGTCTACGACGGCCGCTTCCGCATCGTCGCTGCCGACGTCGTCGTCGCCGACGCGCGCGCCCAGGTGGACGCGGGCGCGCGGCACATCACGTTTGGCGATCCGGATTTCTTCAACGGCATCCGGCATGCGCGTGAGGTGATCGAACGGTTCGCGCGCGACTGCCCGGACGTCACCTACGACGTCACCATCAAGGTCGAGCACCTGCTGAATCACGCGGACGCGCTGCCCCTCTTGCGCGCCACCGGCTGCGCCTTCGTCACCAGCGCGGTCGAATCGCTCGATGACACGGTGCTCGCGCGGCTCGAGAAAGGGCATACGCGCCGCGATTTCGAGCGGGTGGTGTCACTGTGCCGCGACGCAGGCCTCCCACTCTCCCCGACATTCGTCGCCTTCACACCGTGGACGACGATTCCGGGATATCTGGAGCTACTGCACGAGATCGATCGGCTGGAGCTGGTCGAGCACGTCGCGCCAATTCAATACGCGATCCGCCTGCTTATTCCGCAGCGGTCCCGCATGCTGGAGCTCGCCGACGTCATGCGGATTGCCGGGCCGTTCGATCCGCTTTCGCTCACGCATCCCTGGAAGCATCCCGACCCGCGTGTCGATGCGCTGCAGGAGTCGATCGGACGTCTGGTAGGCGTCCGCATGAACGCCTCGCGCCGCGACGTTTTCGAGCGGGTCTGGACCGCCGCTCATGCGTTCGCGTCCGCCGTCGCCCCTGCCCGCACCCAACCGGTCATCGCCCGCGCGACGGTGCCGTACCTGAACGAGCCCTGGTACTGTTGAGCGGAACCCAATGCGGAGCAGGTTGCTCTATTGTGAGTCTTCGGTGACTGTGAGGGTTCTTCTCCTGTCCACGACGACCGGCTACCAGCTGCGGTCGTTTACAGAATCGGCCGAGCGGCTGGGCATCGAGCTGATGCTCGCCACGGATCGCTGCCATCAACTCGACGATCCCTGGCGCGATGGGGCCGTGGCCGTCAGGTTTCATGAAGAGGATGCGTCACTGGCCGCGATCCTCGAGGCCGCCCGCGACCGTCCGCTCGCGGGCGTCCTCGCCGTCGGTGACCGTCCAGCCGTTCTCGCGGCGCGCGTGGCCGACGCCTTGTCGTTGCGGGGCCACGCTCCCCTCGCGGTGGACGCAACCCGGAACAAGAAGCTGATGCGCCAGAAGTTCGCCGCCGCAGATCTCGAGGGGCCGTGGGTCAGGACGATTTCGGCGAACGACGATGCCGCCGCCGTGGCGGCGTCCGCCCGCTATCCGTGCGTCGTGAAGCCGATCGCACTCTCCGGCAGTCGCGGCGTGATCCGCGCGGATACGCCGGAGGAGTTACGCGGGGCGATTGAACGCGTCCGCGCGCTGCTCGCGCGTCCCGCGGTGCGGGCGATGAGAACCGGCCTCGAGGACGAGCTGCTGCTCGAAGGCTACATCGACGGCCGCGAATATGCGATCGAGGCGTTACTGACAGCGGGAGCGCTGCGGATTCTTGCGATCTTCGACAAACCGGATCCGCTCGTCGGACCATTCTTCGAAGAGACGATCTACGTCACGCCGTCGCGCGCATCGTCGTCGGTGCAGTCCGCGATTGCCGCCACGATGCAGCGCGCGGTTGCCGCGCTCGGTCTGGTCGATGGCCCCCTTCACGCCGAATGCCGTGCCGGCGACCACGGGGTCGTGATGCTCGAAGTGGCCGCGCGCCCCATCGGCGGGCTCTGCTCGAAGGTCCTGCGTTTTGAGAATGACGGACGGCTGATCCCGCTGGAGGAGCTCCTGCTGATGCACGCAACCGGCACCGACGTTTCGGCGTACGCGCGCGAGCGTCAGGCGGCGGGCGTCATGATGATTCCGATCCCGACGCGCGGTGTCTTCAAAGGCGCCGCCGGGGAAGATCTCGCGCTCGGAATACCCCGGGTGGAAGAGGTGCGCATTACCGCGAAGCTGGACCAGGTGCTCGAACCGCTGCCGGAAGGGGACAGCTACCTTGGATTCATCTTCGCGCGCGGTGAAACGCCCGAGGCGGTGGTGTCAGCGATTCGGGAAGCACACCGGCGGCTGGTGTTTCAGATAGCGCCGGAGATAAGGGTGACGGCGTGAAACGATGAACGATGAACGATGAACGAAAACAGGAACGAC
>JACDCA010000190.1 GCA_013694635.1 Acidobacteriota bacterium
GTCTGTATGTCTATGACCTCGAGGGCAAGCTGCTCTGGCAGAAGGATTTCGGGCTGAAGATGGCCATGCGCCTGGCGTTCGGCGAGGGGAGCGGCACCGTGGTCCACAACGGTCGCGTGTATCTCCAGTTCGATCACAGCCAGGAAGGTTTCGTGGTGGCGCTCGACGCGGCGACAGGCAAGGAGATCTGGCGGGCGGCACGCATGGAGAACTCGAGCTGGTCGACGCCGCTGGTCGTGGAGCACGCCGGTGCGAAGCAACTGGTGGTCACGGCTGACACGAAGGTCAAGGCGTACGACATCGAGACCGGCAAGGTCGTGTGGGAAGTGGCCGGACTTGGCCTGAACCCGATCCCCCAGCCGGTCCAGCATGGCGATGTGGTGCTCCTCATGAGCGGGTACCGCAGTCCGAAGCTGATGGCGGTGCGGCTCGGACGAACCGGCGATCTGACTGGCACCGATGCGGTCGTCTGGGAGACGACGCGCGGGACGTCCTATACCGCCTCTCCGGCCCTGCACGACGGACGGTTGTATGTCATCGCCGACAACGGGCAGATGACAGTCTTCAATGCCGCGACCGGGGAGCCGCATTACCTGCAGACGCGGCTGCCAAAGCCGTACAACTTCAAGGCCTCGCCGCTCGTCGTGGTTGACCGCGTTTATCTGGCCACCGAAGAGGGGGACGTCGTGGTCGTGAAGACCGGGGCGCAGTTCGAAGTGCTCGCGACCAACACGCTGACCGACCAGTCGTTTATCGCCTCGCCGATCGCCGTCGGCAACGATCTGTACCTCCGCAGCCGCACGGACCTGTTCCGCATCAGCGCTAAGTAACCGGGGTCAGATCTTGTTTCTTGCACGATTGTCCTCGCGGGTTGACGTCGCGAGTTGTGGACAATCATGCAAGAAACAAGATCTGACCCCGATTTGATGGATCTTTTTGCGGGTGGACTCCGTCGCTTAGGTAGATTATCTTCTGGAGAGATGCCCAAACGAGGAAATGCCCCGATGCAGGGGGAGCTGCTGCAGGGGACGCTCGACCTGCTCGTGCTGAAAACGCTGGCCATCGGCACCGCGCATGGCCACACGATCGCGCACGCCATCGCGCACCGCTCCGAAGAAGTCCTCCAGGTCGAGCATGGCTCGCTCTATCCCGCGTTGCACCGGCTCGAGGATCGCGGCTGGATCTCGTCGTTCTGGGGGACGTCAGAGAACAACCGCCGCGCCAGGTACTACCGGCTCACCCCCAAGGGGCGGGCGCAGCTCGCCGAACAGACCACCCGGTGGGACGAGATCGTCCGCGCCGTCAACCGGATTCTCCGTCCGGCCATCGAGTAACGCACCGCCATGGGCTGGTCACGCTTCTTCCGGCGCGAACACTGGGACGGCGAGCGCGCGAAGGAGCTGCAGGACTACCTGGCCCACGAAATCGACGACAACATCGCGCGCGGCATGACACCGGAAGACGCGGCATTCGCGGCACATCGCACGCTCGGAAATGTGACGCTGATCCGCGAGGATATACACGAAATGAATACCCTCCGCTTTCTCGAAACCATCTGGCAGGACCTGCGCTACGGATTCCGGCTGCTCCTCCGCAACCCCACGTTCGCGGCAGTGGCGATTCTGACCCTCGCCCTCGGCACCGGTGCCAACGCCGCGATCTTTCAGCTGGTCAACGCCGTGCGCCTGCGCGCCCTCCCGGTGGAACGACCCCACGAGCTCGTATCGGTCGGCATCAACACGCACGAGAAGGGGCGCACGGGACGCTTCATGAGCCGCCGGCCGTTTTTCAGCGAGCCGCTGTGGCAGGGGCTCACGTCTGAGCAGCAGGGCTTCGCCTCGATCTTCGCGTTCGGCATCACGAGCTGGAATATCGCGACCGACGGCGAGTATCGCGCCGCGCAGGGTCTCTATGTCAGCGGTAACTTCTTCCAGGCGCTCGGTGTAACGGCCCAGGCTGGCCGCGTCTTCACCGACACGGACGACCAGAAAGCCTGCGGTTCTCCCGGGGCCGTGCTGACTCACGGATTCTGGCAGGCGCGGTACGGCGGCAACCCTGGCGTGATCGGTCAGCCGATCATGCTCGACGGCCGGCCCTTCGAGGTCCTCGGCGTCACGCCGCCGGGATTCTTCGGCGTCGAGGTCGGCCGCTCGTTCGACGTCGCAGTTCCACTGTGCGCTGAACCGATGTTCCGCGGGGCGATGTCCGGCGTCGGTCAGCCGGGCACGTGGTTTCTCGACATCATGGCGCGACTCAAACCCGGCTGGACCGTCGAGCGCGCCGATGCGCAGCTTGCATCGATTTCTCCGGGAATCTTCCAGTCGACGGTGCCGCCACGGTACAACCCTGAAACGGCGAAGGACTACGTTACATTCAAGTTCACGGCGGCGCCCGGCGCCACCGGGCTGTCGGGATTACGGAGGGCGTACCAGACGCAGCTCTGGGTGCTGCTTGGCGCGACCGGTCTCGTGCTCCTCATCACGTGCGCGAACCTCGCGAACCTGATGCTCGCGCGGGCCACGGCGCGCGAACGTGAGATTGCCGTCCGGCTCGCTATCGGCGCGTCGCGGTGGCGCATCGTTCGTCAGATGCTTTCCGAGAGCCTTCTCATCGCCGCGCTTGGCGCCGCCGGCGGCGCCATGCTCGCGCAGTGGCTCAGCCAGGCGCTGGTCGCGTTTCTCAGCACCGACAGCACGCGACTGTTCGTGGACCTGACGCCCGACTGGCGCGTGTTCGTATTCATCGCCGGGCTGGCGGTGCTCGCGTGCGTGCTGTTCGGCCTGACGCCGGCGCTCAAGGCCACCGGTACGAGTCCGGGCAAGGCGATCCAGCAGGGAGGGCGTTCGTCCACCGACTCGCGCGAACGCTTCGCGCTTCGCCGCACCCTGGTGGTCGTGCAGGTGGCGCTCTCGCTCGTCCTGGTAGTCGGCGCGCTCCTCTTCGCACGCAGCCTCCGCAACCTCGTCACGCTGGATCCCGGGTTCCGCCAGGATGGAATCCTGGCCGTCAACGTGGACGTCCGGCGTTCGTCGATTGACCCGAAGGCGCTCCTGCAGACCTACACGCAGGTCATGGAGCGCGTGCGCGCCACGCCCGGCGTCCAGCATGCCGGCGAAGCGTTCATCGTGCCGATGAGCGGCTCGGGGTGGAACCAGAACGTCCTGATCGGCGGCGCGAAGAAAGACGGCACCGTCAATTTCAACCGCGTCGGGCCGGATTACTTCAAGGCGATGGAGACGCCGCTCCTCAGCGGGCGCTCGTTCGGGCCGCAGGAGCGCCTCGGTGCCCCGGAGACCGCGATCGTCAACGAGTCATTCGCGAAAAAGTATTTCGGCGGCGCGAACCCGGTCGGGCGGACGTTTCAGATCGACACCTCCCCGGGGCAGCCGCA
>JACDCA010000205.1 GCA_013694635.1 Acidobacteriota bacterium
ATCTTCGCGAGTCCCGACGCTACTTCTTTCCGGCCTTGGGCATCGTGATCTTCGACACGGTAATCACGTCGTCCTTCATCTCGCCGGTCAGCATCACCTCGTGACCCGCGTGCAATTTGAGCCCGGCGAACTTCTGATTCGCGATCTTCATCACTTTGTCGTTCGCGATGAACACGTATTCGCCGCCTTCTTTGATGCACTTCTGCACGCAGGCCCGGTGGTCCGCAGCCTTGCCTTCATGCTTGTCGGCGGAATGCTTGAGCCCACACGTCGAATCGCTGATCGTCCCCTTCCAGGTTTCCGCAGCGCGCACGGCGCCGGTCGTCACGAACGCACACGCCGCAATCAACAGAACCAGCTTCTGATCAGAGTTCTCCTTTCAGTCCTGCCTGAGGTAGATCGCGCTGCCCTTTTCACGGAACTCGCGCGACTTCTCTTCCATCCCATCGGCCGCCATCTGCCGTACCTGCTGCGTCAGCTCCATCGAGCAGAACTTCGGACCGCACATCGAGCAGAAGTGCGCCACCTTCGCTCCCTCGGCCGGCAGAGTGGCGTCATGATACTCGCGCGCAGTAACCGGATCGAGCGATAGGTTGAATTGATCTTCCCACCGGAACTCGAAACGGGCCTTCGACAGCGCATCGTCCCACGCCTGCGCGCCGGGATGCCCTTTCGCCAGGTCGGCGGCGTGTGCGGCGATCTTGTACGCGATCACCCCCGCCTTCACGTCGTTGCGATCCGGGAGCCCGAGATGCTCCTTCGGCGTGACGTAACACAGCATCGCGGTGCCGTACCAGGCAATCTGGGCCGCCCCGATCGCCGAGGTGATGTGGTCGTAGCCGGGCGCAATGTCGGTCGTGAGAGGCCCGAGCGTGTAGAACGGCGCTTCGTCGCACCATTCGAGCTGCTTCTCCATGTTCTCCCTGATGAGATGCATGGGGACGTGGCCGGGGCCTTCGTTCATCACCTGGACGCCGTGGTCCCAGGCGATGCGTGTCAGCTCCCCCTGCGTCTTCAGCTCCGCGAACTGCGCTTCGTCGTTCGCGTCGGCGATGGAGCCGGGGCGGAGGCCGTCGCCGAGCGAAAACGACACGTCATAGGCGCGCATGATGTCGCAGATCTCGGCGAAATGTGTATACGTGAAGTTCTCGCGGTGATGCGCAAGGCACCACTTCGCCAGGATCGATCCGCCGCGAGAGACGATTCCGGTGAGCCGGCGCGCGGTCATGGGGATGTACCGCAGCAGGACCCCTGCGTGGACCGTGAAGTAGTCGACGCCCTGCTCGGCCTGCTCGATCAGCGTGTCGCGGTACATTTCCCAGGTGAGATCCTCCGGGCGTCCTCCGGCCTTCTCGAGCGCCTGGTAGATCGGCACGGTGCCGATCGGCACCGGAGAGTTGCGCACGATCCACTCGCGGGTCTCGTGAATCTGCTTCCCCGTGGAGAGATCCATCACCGTATCGGCGCCCCATAGCGTCGCCCAGCGGAGTTTCTCGACTTCTTCGTCGATCGACGACGAGACGGCGGAGTTGCCGATGTTCGCGTTGATCTTGACGGCGAAATTGCGGCCGATGATCATCGGCTCGAGCTCGAGGTGGCGGACGTTGGCCGGAATGATCGCGCGTCCGCGCGCCACCTCCGAGCGGACGAACTCCGGATCGAATCCTTCGCGTATGGCCACGAACTGCATTTCGGGCGTGACGACGCCTTTGCGCGCGTACTCGAGCTGCGTCACGGTGGCGGCGCCGTTTCGCGCGGCGAGCCACGGCGCCCGGAGCTTCGGCAGTCCCGCGCGCGGATCGTGACCCTGCGGTCCACTCGAGTCGTATACGCGCAACGTCTCGCCGTTGCTGAGTGCGATCTCGCGCATCGGCACCCGGACGTCCGACGCCTCGACATGAATCTTGCTCGAACCGGGAAACGCGGACGAAAAATCCGTCGGCTGCAAAGGAGGGAGGGCACGTGTGGTCATGGTAAGGGGTCCAGAAGCGTCACTATAGCAGCCCTTTAGAAAGGGCTGGGCTACTGCGGTCCGGAAGGGCTGGACTACCGCTGAGGCGTCCGTCTCATTCGGCGGCACGCTCCACACACCAGGGTTGTGACGATCGCGATAATCCGGGCACCCTTCATGGAATTGATTTCGCCAGGTCGTTCATGAGGACGGCGGCGGCGCGAAGCGTGGCCCGATCGGAGCCGCTGAGGTCCCGCAGGGCCGCGGTCAGCCGGGCCACCCGCCGGGCGCGCCCTTCCGCCATCAGCTTCTGCCCTTTCGCCGTCGCGCGCAGCACGGCCGCACGTGCATCGTTCTTGTCCTTCTCACGGACGATCACACCATCGCGTTCCAGGGCCGCGACGATGGGAGTCATCGTGGGTGTCCTGACCTGTTCTGCGCGGGCGAGGTCCGAGATCCGCAGAGGTCCGGCAAACACGACGACCGACAGCGCCGAGAGACGCGCGGGGCTGAGACCCGTTGCCGCGTCCGCCTTCCGCA
>JACDCA010000229.1 GCA_013694635.1 Acidobacteriota bacterium
GCTTCGAGCCGTCGGGGATGACGAAGAACCCGGACGTCCGCTTTGCGAAGTCGATCGTGGACTACATCTTCCGGTGGATGGCGACCAAGTTCCTCTCGGCCGACGCGCAGTTCCGCGCCGGGGTCAACGTCCGCGAGGAGATGGTGACGACGCCGGAGCAGCTGCCGCTGGACGTTATTACGACGGCCGCCGCCGCGGGGGCGTCGCCGACTGCCGCGATCACGTCACCGAAGATCACGTCGTTTGCGGCGATGCAAAACCAGGAGGACGCGCCGCCGTGTTCGACCTGCGGCTCGATCATGGTGCGCTCGGGGTCCTGCTACAAGTGCGCGAATTGCGGCAACACGAGCGGGTGTGCGTAGTCAGTCGTAGCGCCGCCCTTTAGTAGGGCTAACAAGCCCTCAGATACCGCGTGATCTTTGTCTCCGCATTTGTCACGACTCCGGTCACGTACATACGCGTCGATCATGCCGATTACACCTCCTTTGCTTTTCGATGACGAGCCTGCAGCCACACCGATCGGCGGCTCGCTCGTCCAGCGCTCGCAAACGTCCCTGCCTCGGAGCAAGAAGGAGCGGGCTGTCAGCCGGCTGCTGGCGCAGGTGGCGTCGCTTCGAGGCCGGTTCGAGCGAGAGAAGCAGCGTCTCGATGACGCGCTGATGTTTCATGCCGCGCACGTCAGCCCCAGGCAGGAGCGCCTCACGGGATTGCGCACCGAGATCGTACGGGTGCTCGGGCGCTTTTTCGACGATCACCGCCTCGGGAAAGCTGACAGGCAGGTGCTGCGCGCCATTCTGATCGAACAGCTCGACGATGTCCTCGCGAATACGGCTGCTCCAGATCTCGACATCAAAGAGATGTTCGGGCGGCTGCACGGCGTCGGCTTCGACGATATCGTCCAGGGTGAGTTGGACGATGCCCGGTCCCACATGGCGGAGTTGTTCGACGCCATCGGGCTCGACATGGAGGTCCCCGAGCTGCGCCCGGACATGAGTGAAGAGGAGGTCGCAGCCACCGTCGCGCAGATGGCGGATCGTATGCGCCAACTCGAGGACGCCGGGGTCGAGAGTGCGCCGGTCCAACGCAAGACGAAGCGCGAAATACGCGAGGCGGCGCACGCGCAACGCTTCGCGCAGATGCGCAAGATCGGCATTGGCGCGATCTACAAGCGTCTCGTCAAAGCGCTCCATCCCGACCTCGAACGGGATCCGTCGATTCGGGACCGGAAGTGTGCGGCGATGCAGGAGGTCACCACCGCCTACGCGAGCAGCGACCTGCACGCGCTGCTGCGTCTCGAGCTCGAATGGATTGACGGCGAGGGGATTGACGCCACGCGCCGCACCGACGAAACATTGGACGCGTATGCGCAGCTCCTGCGCCAGCAGGTCGCCCAACTGCGCGCCGAATGCATGGAGCTCCCGCTCCACCCGCGGTATCAGGCGCTCGTGGCGAGCGACACCCCCTTCGGCGTGTGCCTGATCGATGGCCCTACCGAAGGCCACCGGCTCGATGGCGTGATCGAGGGACTCAACGCGGGGCTCGAGCGGCTGTCAGACGAGCGCCACGGGTGGCGCGAGCTGCGAGAATTGATCCGGATGCACAGGCGGGAGAGTGGCCAGAGGGCTCAGCGTCGCTGAACGCTGCCGCATCCCCCGCACCCATACCGATTCTGTTGACGAGGCGGCGGATCGCCGACGGTATCACGGCCGGAGCCATGAACCCACACATCTCCATCGACCGTGACGCGGTGTCGGCATTCTGCCGGCGGCACCATATCACGCGCCTCGCACTGTTCGGGTCTGTTCTTCGCGACGATTTTGGGCCGGACAGCGACGTTGACGTGCTGGTGGAGTTCCACGCCGGCCACGTGCCAGGCCTGCGCTTCGTGAGCATTGCGAGCCGGGGATTACTCGCGAAGTGCGTTTCAGCACACCGAGCCCTCTAGCCAGTTGAGGATGACGTTGAGCTGTCGCGGCGCCGCCCCGGCATCACGCTGAATCATCAGAATCCGCTTGCCGTCGGGCGACACACTGAAACTCTGAAAGCGATCGTTGATCAGAAAGTTCGAGCGGCAGTGGGCGTAGCTTATACGAGGACTAGCTTCCAGTTACCAGCTTCCAGCTTCCAGCTTTCAGCTTTCAGCTCTCAGCCGTCAGCTGTCAGCCCTCAAGTGGGAGCTGGAAGCTGGAAGCTTTTCGAGCCGGACGATGTTATCGTCGTCGGCACGGTTCTCGCGACTCATTTGGGGCGGTCGCCGCGCTGACGCGGTCTGAATCTCCAGGAGTGACGCGCTGATGCCGGCAAGAACGCTTGAATCGAGAGTAGATAGCCTGGAGCGCCGCGTGGACACGCTCGAACAGCTTCCCGCCAGGATGACCGCGCTGGAGTCGCAGATTGTGCAACTCCGCGCGGAAATGCGCGATGAGTTTTCTGCCATTCGGCACGAGATGAGGTCGGGCGATCAGGAAACCCGCCGGGTTCTGCGCGAGGAGCTGCGCGCCGGCGATGAGGAAACGCGGACGCTGATGCGAGTGCTGCACGAGGATGTGATAAACCGTATCGCGCTGATTGGCGACGCGCGCGGTCCAAGAAGAAGCGCTGACGCGGTTGGCGTGTCACCCGTAGCGGAGCGCGGTCATCATCGCCACTTTCGTTCGTTGAGGCGTCGGGTTCCGACTGCAGAGTTAGGAACCGCTCGCCGTCGGCGGTGACGTCAAAGCCAGGGAACGCCCCGCCGGTTTCCAGTGGCCGCAGCGCAAACATCTTTTGCCACGTCGGCGTTGAAGCGTAGTGGATCCGCCGACCGTCGGCGCTCCACGTGTAGTTGTGAGCCTGAAGGCGAGCGGCACGCGTGCGTCACCCGCCGGAAATGGCTGGACGTAGGCGTAGGTTGCGAGCGACTTCGGGTCACGCTGGATGAAGAGCAGATGCCGGCGGCGCCTTTGCGTATGACGGCGCGATTGTATTTACGAATGGCACCCGCCACCATGACGCGCCACAGGCTGCCCCCGAACGGGTTCTGCGCTCCGTCGGTGCCCGGCAGGAGATGAGGGACGACTTCCCGACCGATTGCACGTCTTCGAGATCTCTTCCGCCTGTGGCAATGAGGAGCAATAAGGCTCACATCTCAGGAGGACGTCGATGAAAGTTCTGGTTAGAGCGTTGGCAGCCGTCACCGCGCTGGTCGTAGGGATCGCGATGCCGGGGGTCGCGATCGCCCACAACGCGGGGCACATTTTTCGTCCAGACGGCAGTTGTCTGGAGCTCGGTTCCTTCAAGCACGCTCCGCTCGTCGGAGCGGACCGCACGCGCCTCGACCTGGTACCCCAGACCCCGAGGGACGAGTTTGCGTGAGTTTCGTAGGGTATTGGGATAACACGCCTATCTACCCGGGGCCGTGTCCGGCAGGTTCGACCATGCCGTCCGCAAAGGGGATCTCAGGAAGCTCGCCATCGAGCCTGGCGGCGGCCGCCAAAGCATCGACGAGCGTCGCACGGAGCGCGGCGCCCGCTGCTCGGGCATCGAGTTCGGCAGAGGGCGGACGTGACCGACGGCCTGCGGCGAGAGTTCAAAGCGCCTTTGCTCGCGGAAGCGCGCGCCAAAGAGGCGATCTTCAACAAGCGGCAAAAGGGTCGATGTTGGCGGAATCTCGGTCCTGGTGACCCGCGCAAAGGGTCAGCTCGGAGACGTGATCGTGCGCAAGCCGTCAGCGTCCACCGCTCCCCGTTCGTTGCGGACGACGTGCAGTACCGCCCATACGTTAATGGCCATGCAGGCGAACACGAGCACGCCGGTGATCCAGAGCCACACCGGCCCGCCCGACCGCCCCGGTGACGGGACGGTCGCGACCGCACTCGCCAGCGCGCCCAGCGCAGCGAGCCAGGCGATGCTTCGTGGAACGGTTGATGCTCCGGCCGCCAGCAGCGCCATCAGCCAGAGCGTCGCGAGAACGCCGTAGCCGGCCCCGACGAACGGGCTCCTGAAGGAGGCGAGGCTGAGGAGCGCAAGCGAGAGTTGCACGACGAAGACCCGCTCCTTGCTGAGCGCCAAGTCGAACCGCCGTTTCCATCCCGCCCACACGGCCATCCCAACGACCAGAAGTCCGTAGACCTGCGCCACAGCAAGCCCTCGCGGCTGCGTGAGCCAGTCGACGCCGAGATGACGCAATCGCACCGTCTGTCCGTACGCCGACCAGTTGACGCGCGAATGCTGCGGCGTCTCGGTTTGGGGAAATGCAGCGCCGCTCGAAATCTCGGGCAGCGCGGTGGAGAAGAAATCACGCATCGGCCGGACGTCCTGCACGAGGATGGTCAGGCCGACCAACGCCGCGCCGCAGCCAGCGACCGACGCGGCGCGCCGCCACTGACGCGCAGCGAGGAGCGGGACGACCAGCACACCCGGGAAAATCTTTGCCAGTGACACATAGGCGAGCGCGGCACCACCCGTCCGGTGGCGCCCAGCCATCAGCAGCACGAATCCCAGGGCGGCTAGCGAGACGGCGGTGACCTGAAAATTCCCCTGCTGGAAGGTATGCGCCGCCTGGGGAAATGCCAGCAGGAGTACGCCGCCAGCGAGGGCGACAACGCCAGGGAAGCCGCCGATCCACCCGGCAATCGACACGACGACCCCTGCGAGCGTTACGGCCTGGAACGCGAACCAGATGCGGCGGAAATCCCAGAAATCGGGGGCGACGATCCGCACGGCCTGCGGCACCAGGAGAAACGGCGGCGGGTAGTGGAACGCGTCGACGCGGAGCGGCCCGAGTTCGCGCGGGACGTTGCCCGGCCGGTACAACGTCCGCTCGTAGATGTTGTGATGCCCGTCGGCGACGAACCGCGCCGACTCCGCATACGCCGACACGCAGCTGTGCAGGCGCCGGAAGTCGTCGGAGGGCGCGACCGAGAACTGCGCGCGAGTCACGTCCGCCATGAAGATGCTCAGCGCGCCGAACCGGAGGATGGCCGCAGCCGCGGCGAGCACCAGGACTGCGGTGAGCGCCGGCGGGACCACCGCCTCGAAACGCACCGCCAGCACGCGCGACGCGGTCGTCGCGATCAGCGCCGCGACGCCGGCCCCTGCGCCCACCGCCGTGAGGACGGAAAAGCCCAGGCCGCCAGCGCCGACGGCCAGCACCGGTGTGAGCCACAAAAAGAGCGCGCCGAGGATCAACCGCCGCATCCGGTCTCCTGATTCTGATGGTGACAGATTCTATAAGAGCGCGGTGCCCGCATCTGGACGCCGGCATCCCCCTGAAAAGCCTCGAGCGTGAACCGCGCTACATCGCGCTCCTGAAGATGCGCTTGCCGGTTTGATACGGGTCTGCTCACGGGACCGGAGCGACATACAATCGCGGGATGATCATCCCCCGAATCACCGGATCGCACGGCCCCGACCGGTGTAGAAGGTCGACGACGGCGTGACGGACGGGCTGCGGCGAGAGTTCAAAGCGCCTTCGCTCGCGGAAGCGCGCGCCAAAGAGGCGATATTCAACAAGCGGTAGACTCCGGCAAAGGAGGACTCGATGAAAGCGACCAACGTCCTGGCCTTTTCGATCTCGCTGATTCTGACCGCGCCAGTGCTGGCGCAGCCGCCCGAACAAGCGGCGGTCAAGAAAGATTCGAGAATAGGGCCGACCCAACCTGTTTTCATGGCGGCCAGCGATCTCGTTTGGACCGATCTCGATCCAAAGGGCGCTCCCGGTGTCAAGGTCGCGCGTCTGTGGGGCGATCATGCCAAGGGGGCCTTCGGCGCCTACTTCAAGCTTCCGGCCGGATTTGCCGTTCCACTTCACACGCATACCCATGCCATGAAGGTCGTGTTCCTGTCAGGCACGTACATCCAGGCGCCGGAAGGGAAAGCGGAGGTGCGGCTCGCTCC
>JACDCA010000250.1 GCA_013694635.1 Acidobacteriota bacterium
GGGTGCGATCTACCGGCGGACATCCTCGTGGACTGTACGGATGCGAAAGCACTGGCCGCGCGCCTCATGCGCGACGGCATCGGCGCGCGCCATGAAGATCCATTCGAGCAGATGTTCGCCGACGCCGTGCTGTCTGAGGATGTGCGTCCAGCGGGTCGGCTGGCGCGGACGACGGATCTCCGTGCTGCACGGAAGATCCTGCTCACGGGTGCGACCGGCTTCCTCGGCGGGGCGCTCGTGCAGGAACTACTCGACACGACGTCCGCGACGCTGGTGTGTCTCGTGCGGTCGAAGCAAGGCCGGCTTCAGCCGGCCCAAGACAGAATCCAGATCCTCGAAGGAGACCTCAGTCATCCGCGGCTCGGCCTCAGCGATGCACGGTACGAGCAGCTGGCGGGGGACGTCGACGCGATCCTGCACTGTGGCGCTGCTGTCAATTGGGTGTTCCCATACTCCGGGCTGCGCGCGTCGAACGTGCTCGGCACCCTGGAGCTTCTCCGGCTGGCGTGCCGCCGGGGTCTTCCCTTCCACTTCGTCTCGAGCCTGTCGGTCTGCTATTCGACCGACGGCGCACGCGTGGCGGACGAGCACTTTGACGGCCTCACCGCGCTCCGCGGCGTGCACCTCGGATACGCACAAACGAAGATCGTCGCGGAAGCACTTGTGCGCCAGGCCGGAGAGCGTGGTCTTCCCGTTCGCATCTATCGTCCCGCGCTGATTTCCGGGCACAGCGTCACCGGCGCATTCAACCGTGACGACTTGATTTGTGCCCTCGTGCGCGGATGCGTCGCGATGGGAACGGCCCCCGATCTCGACTGGAACCTCGATTGCGAGCCGGTCGACCGGGTCGCCGCCTCGATCGTCCGGCTCTCGCGCGCCCGCGGACCTGTGTTTCACCTCGGGCACGAGCGTCCGCGCCATTGGCGCGAGTGTGTGCTGTGGATGCGGATGTACGGATACGACGTGCGGCTCGTCTCGTACCACGAGTGGCTGCGGCAGCTGGAACGCGAAACCAGGCCGGCGACAGCAGGCGGAGCCGCACACCCGCTGCGGCCGCTGCGATCCTTTTTCCTGGAGCGGCCCGCCGGGGCTGGCGGCTTGACGCTGCCGGAGCTGTACGAGGAACGCCGGCGCGTACGTGCAACCGGTGTTGCGACGCGCGCGCTGCTGCGCAGGACCGGCGACGTGGCCGTCCCTCTCGACGCGCCGCTGCTCGAGAAGTATTTCGGAGCGTTTCGCGCGGCCGGCGACCTCCCGGACCCGTCGTGCGCCGGAATCAGCGCGGAATGCGCCCTCCACCCACTGTCACTCGACAGCGCGTTCTTCTCGCGCCTGCTGAACACGCCGATCTCCGGTGTGGAGATTCTCGGCACCGGATCTGACCACAGCATCGTCAGCGAGCTGACGGCCTGGCGATCCAGGAGGACGAGCGGGCTGTTTCGCGTGCGGCTGACCGACGGCAATGGCGGCACCCGTGACGCGATGGCGAAGGTGAAGGCGCGTGACAGCGACGTCGTTGCGGTAGGGGAAGCACTCGCCGGACTGGTGGATGGACCGGTGGGACGGGAGTACCGCCGATTCAGCGATCGCATCGGGTTCGCGGGGTCGCATGCACGGGAGATCGCGATCTACCGTCAGCGGGATCCGCGCTTCCGCCGCCACGCGCCCGCCTTGCTCGGATCCATGGCGGACGACAGCACGGATACATGGGTCGCGGCGGTGGAATACGTCAGCGATGCGGTTCTCTCGGACGCCGCAGGGCTCTCGACATGGCGTCCGTCGCACATCCAGAACGCAGTCGACGGCCTGGCGGCGCTGCACGGCATCTGGCTCGGGCGTGACACGGAGCTGCGAGCGCAGCCGTGGATTGGCTACGTGCAATCGGCCAGCGGCATGTCGGAGATGGTCCCTCTGTGGGGGGCGCTCGCCGATCACGCCTTTCCTTTGTTTTCGTCGTGGGCGGACCCTGACCTCGTGACGATCCATCGGCATCTGGTGGCTCGGCTGGACGAGTGGTGGCCGGCACTCGAGTCAGGACCTCGGACGCTGATTCACAATGACTTCAATCCGCGCAACGTGTGCCTCCGCGGCCCGAACGCGACGCTGTGCGCCTACGACTGGGAGCTTGCGACGCTCGGCGCACCGCAACGGGATCTAGTGGAGCTTCTGTGCTTCGTGCTTCCGGCGGATTGCACGCTCGACGACGTGACTCGATGGATCGAGCAGCATCGGCTGGCGCTCGCACGGGAGCGGGGGGATGACATCGATCCGGAGCTGTGGCTCGAGGGCTTCCGAAGCGCGCTCTACGATGTGCTGATCAATCGGCTGTCGATCTACGCCGTCGTTCATCGCGTGCGGCGGCAGCCGTTCCTCCCGCGCGTCGTTCGAACCTGGCGCAGCCTGTATCAACTGTTTCCGCTGGAGCGCCCCGCATGACGCCAACGTCGCCGTTGCGCTGTTTTCATCCGAGCAACCTGCTGACGTATGCATCGCTGCTCGCAGCGGTCGCGGCGATTGCGGCGGCAGGGCGA
>JACDCA010000254.1 GCA_013694635.1 Acidobacteriota bacterium
AACGCAGGGAGCAGCAGGTGCCAGAACAGGTCGCCCGCGTAGCGGAAACCCTCGAGTGACTCACGCGCCGAAGTAATGCCCCCCGCGGGCAGCACGCCAAGCTTCACCGCCGCGATGAGGATGAACACCTGCCCTGTCCAGTAGACCGGGGCGGAGAACGCAATCGACGCCGCGCCGCGCACTGCCGCGTCGACCACTCGTACGGGCCAGGTGACGCAGAGCAGCGCCGCACCGAATCCCAGGGCAACCGCGAAGAGCAGCGATGTTCCCCCGAGCAACAGTGTCGCGGGCAGATGATCGCGCAGCACGCGGAGCACAGGCTGCTGGTACATGAACGAGTAACCAAAGTCGCCGGACATGACTGCGCGCGCGTAGCGCACGAACTGCTCGAGGAGCGGAAGATCGAGACCGTACTTGGCGCGCATTTCATCGTAGTAGGAGGCGTTCCCCCCGTCCCCCGCGAGCAAATAAATGGGGTCGCCGGGCGCGAGGTGAATCAGGATGAAGGTGAAGGTCGTCACGCCGGCCACGACCAGAAGCGCGAACAGTGCACGGCGCGTGAGCCACCGCGCTGCGCCGGCAGTCCGCGTCATCGTGTGGTGGCTGGGACCGGTCGAACCGTCTCCGCGAAAGCGCCGGTCCACAGCCGGAAGCCGGTGAACGTCCCGCGATGTGCGCGCAGCGTCTCGGTGTCAACCAGCCAGAAGTACGGCACCTCGTCGGCAAGTATGCGCTGGATCTCGACGTATTTCTCGCGGCGGCTGTTTTTGTCGAGCAGTCGCGCCCCTTCGTCGAACAGACGGTCGATCGTCGGATTTCGGTAGCTCGCGCCATTCGAGAACGGATACGGACCGATGTTCGACGATACGTAGACGCGACGGACGCCGATGTCGGGATCCGCGCCGTTGCAGTACGAGGCGAGCCCGAGGTCGAAGGTTTTCTTCGCAAAAACGCGATCGACCGCGGCGCTGAAATCGAGCATCTCCAGATTCAACGTGATGCCGACCGCTTGCAGTTGCTCCCGCAACGCCTGCCCGAGCCGCTGAAGGTTGGCTCCGTGCGTGAAGGTCACGGAAAATCGCTCACCACCTGCATTCGGTTTCAGGCCGGCCTCGTCCAGCAGCTTGCGCGCCTCGGCGATATCGTGGGGATACTGCCGGACATCGGCGTTATACGCCCACGACATGAGGTGGCTGATCGGTCCGGTCGCCGGCGTCCCCTGGCCGAAGTAGACGCGTTCGACGAGGAACTGCCGGTCGATCGCGTGCGCGATCGCGCGACGGACCCGCACGTCCGTGAATGGCTGCCTGGTCAGGTTGGGAATCAGCACGTCCTGGCACGCCGACCCGCCCGATCCGCCGGCACTCTTGACCACAGAAATGCCGGGTGTGCGCTGAAGCCGTGGGATGTCCGGTCCCGGCACACTGACCGTGTAGTCCACTTCTCCGCTTTCGAGTGCAGCGACCGCCGACGCAGAGTTCGGAAGGATCCGGAACACCAGTCGATCGATCCCAGGCATTCCCTCGCGGAAGTAGGTCGGATTACGTTCCAGGATGATGCGGTCCGCGGGAGAGTAACTGACGAAGCGAAATGGCCCGGTGCCAACCGGTCGGCGCGTCGGCTCGCCATTGAGCAGATCGTGGCCCTCGTACTGATGCTTTGGGATGATTGACGCCTCGACAACGTCGAGGCGCTGGAGCAACGGGCCGTAGGAACGTTTCAGCCGGAACACCGCCGTGAGATCGTCCGGCGTTTCGACGGTGGCGAGAAGCCCTTCCAGCGCCGCACGCGTGCGCGAGTGATATTTGAGAAGCGCCTCCTCAAACGTGAATTTGACGTCCGCGGAGGTGAACGGCGTCCCATCATGCCACTTCACGCCGGGCCTCAAGGCGAATCGGTAGGTCCGCCCGCCATCTTCGACCGTCCACCGCTCGGCGAGTTCCGGGGTCGGCTGAAGCTGCTCGTCGAGCCCGACAAGCCCATTGAAGATCTGATCGGTGATGGGATGGGTGCTTCCTGACGTGGTGACCGCTGGATTAAGAGCCCCTGGGTCGGACCCCACGGCCACGACCAGGGTCACGGCTGGCGTTGGGGCGGGGCGCGCACAACCGGATAGCGACGAGGCGACGGCCGCGAACAGGATGAGACCTGCGATCACGCGAGTGGATCGCACCC
>JACDCA010000066.1 GCA_013694635.1 Acidobacteriota bacterium
GCACCACGTCATGGAGGAGGCGATCGGCGACAGACCGGTCGTCCCTTCCGTGATCTGTCTCGGCATCGCCGGTGTCGACCGGCCGGACGATGCGACGATGGTGAGAGCGATCATGAAGCGCATCGGCTACAAGGCGACGGTCGTCGTCGTCAACGACGCGCTCGTGGCGCTCGAGGCCGGCGCCCCGCGACAGCCAGGCGTCGTCATCATCTCCGGCACCGGTTCGATCTCGTACGGCCGCAACGCGGACGGGGAAGCCGCGCGCTCGGGCGGATGGGGCTACGTCCTTGGCGACGAGGGGAGCGGCTACTGGATCGGCCGCAGCGCGCTGCGCGCGGTGCTGCGCGAAGCGGACAAACGCGGACCGAAGACCGTGCTCACGCCAATGCTGCTGGAGCATTTCGGTGTCGGGCAGGCGCAAGGGCTCATCCACGAGGTCTACCACACGAACTTGAAGCCGGCCGCGATTGGCACGCTTGCGCGATCCGTGCAGGCGGCCTTTCTCCAGGGGGATCAGGCGGCGGTGGGCATCCTGCGCGCGGCCGCCAACGAGCTCGAGTCGGCCGCGATGTCGGTGGCGCGACGTCTCGGCCTCCTCGGGCAGGAATACCCGTTCATCCTGGCCGGCGGTATTTTTCGGGCGGTCCCGTGGCTCGACCAGGAACTGACGCGGCGCCTCCCGGTGGTCTCGCGCGGGGCAACCGTCCGTTTGCTCGATCGTGAACCGGCCAGCGGCGCCATCGCGCTGGCGCTTCAGGAGGCGGCCGGCGGCGCGTCGATTCCTCGCTACAAGGCTGACTGATGCCGCTCCGACCGGCAGTCTCGATCCTTCCGGATGCGAACGCGGTGGCCCGCCGGCTGGCGGCCCGCGTGGCGGACGCGTTGCGGGCGAACCCGTCACTGGTTCTCGGACTCCCAACGGGACGGACGCCGCTCCTCCTCTATGAGGAGCTCGTGAGGCTCGCGAAGGACGGCACAGCGGGCTTCGCGGCCGCAACCACCTTCAACCTGGACGAGTTCATCGGCATACCGGCGACGCATCCGGGCAGCTATCGCAGCTTCATGCAGCGGCATCTGTTCGACCACGTCAACATCGACCCGTCGCGGATCAACTTTCTCGATGGATCCGCCCCGGACGCGGAGGCCGAGGGATGCCGCTACGAGAAGGCGATCGAGAAGGCGGGGGGAATAGACCTGTTGATCCTCGGGATCGGGACCAACGGCCACGTCGGCTTCAACGAACCGTCACGAGGACTCGCGGCTCGCACGCACCGCGTGACGCTGAAGGCGGAGACAAGGCGCAGCAACGCCGCGCTCTTCGGTGGGGATCCCGACGCCGTGCCGGCCGAAGCGCTCTCGATGGGGATGGGAACGATTTTCGATGCGAGGTCGGTGGTGCTGGTCGCGACCGGCGAGCGGAAGGCGCCGTGCGTGGAGCAGCTGGTAAGCGGACCGATCACCACCGAGTTGCCGGCGTCGTTCCTGCAGCTGCATGCCAACGTCGAGATCATGCTCGACAAGGCGGCGGCACAGAAACTATGACCGCAAGAGTTCGCGGAGCCGCGGTTCGATGTCCTCGCCGATCGCGTCGCGAACCATGTCGTCCGCTTTCTTGAGCCGCTTGAGCGACTGCGGCAGCGTCAGATTGGCCTTCTGCATCACGATCGCCGCCTTGACGTTCCACTTCGCACGGCGGAGTAGCGCGTCGGCTTCTTCGTAAGTGATGTCGGTGACCATAACGAGGATCCGGCGGGCGCGGTCCTTCAGTTTCTCCGATCCGCACCGGACGTCGACCATCAGGTTGCCGTAGGTCTTGCCCACCTTGATCATCGAGATCGTGGTGAGCATGTTGAGCACCATCTTGGTGGCGGTGCCCGCCTTCAGCCGCGTCGAACCGGCGATGATTTCCGGTCCCACGGCAGGAGCGATCTGCAGGTCGACGAAGTTCTGCAGCTCGGAGCCGGGCCAGCAAGTGACGAAGATAATCTTCGCGCCGGCCTTCCGCGCGCGCGTCAGCCCGCCGCGGACGAACGGCGTCATGCCGCTCGCGGAGACGCCGATCACCACGTCCTTCTTGGTGAGCCGAAGCCGGGCGATGCTGCGCGCCCCTTCCTCGTAGTTGTCCTCGACCCCTTCTTTCGCCTTGAACACGGCGTCCTGGCCACCGGCCATGATCGCCTGCACGAGGGTCGGGGAGGTGCCGAAGGTGGGCGGCATCTCCGAGGCTTCGACGACGCCGAGGCGTCCGCTCGTGCCGGCCCCGGTGAAGATGATGCGTCCGCCCCGCTTGAGCGCCTGGGTGATGATCTCGACCCCGTGCGCGATGCGCTCGCGTTCCTTGTGCACGGCGGCGATGACCTTCCGGTCCTCATTGACCACCATGTCGATGATGTCGGGCACGGGCGTCTTGTCGACCGCGAGGCTGACGGGGTTGATCGCTTCAGTGGGTAACGACTGCCATTTCGACTGGGTGGGCATGTGAACGGGGTCCGGACGCCGCTGATCCTCAGGATTGTGGGCCTCGACTCGGGGCAACCGCGTACGTTACTCCTCAGCCTCCGGTGTGTCAACGAAGGGGCACCTGCCGGGTCCTCGACACCGGGAATATGCAAGAATCCCGCATCGTGCTCCGCCGATGGCAATGATGATCGACGCCTACGTCGCGTACCTGCGGGACGTGCGACGCCTGTCGCCGAACACCATCGAGAGTTATGCCCGCGACCTCGCACAG
>JACDCA010000270.1 GCA_013694635.1 Acidobacteriota bacterium
ATCCTGACCGCACTCGAAGCGTCGAGCCTGGACTTGTGGGGGACCCGGATGGCGGTATTGTCGGCCTGCGAAACGGGCCTGGGTGAGACGCGCAGAGGCGACGGCGTATATGGCTTGCGCCGCGCCCTCGTGGTGGCTGGCGCGGAGAGCCAGGTAATGAGCCTGTGGCAGGTCAGCGACGAGGGTACCCGGGCGCTGATGACCGACTTCTACACGAAGTTGAAGGCGGGAGTTGCCCGTTCCGCAGCGCTTCGCGAAGTGCAGTTACAGATGCTGCGCTCCGGAGCGAGGAAGCATCCGTACTACTGGTCGAGCTTCATTCTGTCCGGCGCGGATGGTCCGATCGCGTTTCAGTGAACGAAGCGGCGGCGCACACGCCGCAGACCGGCAACCGCCATGCCGCTGCCGAGCAACAGCAGGGTTCCTGGCTCGGGGACAGGGACGGGCCCCTGAATCTCGAACTCGGATCGGACGCCTTCCGGCAATCCCGTGGCTGTCACGCCATCGGCCGAGGCCGCCAGTCCGAGGCGAACCTGGTTGACGGTGTAGCCCGGCAGCATCGCCATTTGAGCCACGATGAAGGAGATCTGCGCCTGCGTCAGGGAGTAGAAAAAGTTTACACCCAGAGGCTGGACTTGCGGAGAGCTCAGACCGGCGGGGGTCGAGCCCCATGGCATCCCCGCCAGAGACCCGACAATGGGGAACGCAAACAGAACATTCTGTGTATCGCCCGTTCCGCCGCCCAGGCTGCTTCCCAGCTTCACCTGATTGAGCGTGGCACAAGTCGCGCAGGGCGCCGAGAGTGTTCCGATCAGCCGCAGGCCGATCAGATTCGCCGAAACGGCCGGGCCATTTTGTCCGTTGACGACGGGATCGGTGATCAACCCCCGAATCTGCAACCCTCCTAGATCAGTCGCCAGGTTCAAGTTTGTCAGCCCCAGCTGACTCATCAGCAGAGTGGACCCCGTCGCGCTGCCGTCCGAGCTGCTTACGTCACCCGAGCCGTCATTGACGACGGTTCCGCCTCCGGTGGATAACTCATTGATGAAGATGGGGGCTGCATCGGTGGTGACCGCCGACAAAAGGAACAGGGAAGCTAACCCCAGACATTTCAGCGACTGCAACACGGGGAAACCTCGCTTTGTGCGGACCAGTAGGATCAATGGCTGCAATAGGAACGCCGCAGAGTCGGCGTCGTTCAGAATCTGGTAAATACAGGTAAAATAACCACTTCCATGCAGCGGCCACCCACGGATCAGCTCCGAATTCTTCCGTCACGGCGACATTGGTCAGCGCCGGCGACGCACCATCGCGCCTAATCGGACGTCGGTGTGCCCTGCCAGAGATTCCGGACGATCGCCGTAAGCACCGCCGCGCTCAACGCGAAGATGGCTGACAGCACGAGCGCCTGCCCGGTACGCCCGTAGAGAAAGTTACCAGTCGCAAAGAGCGCGGACCAGATGGCCGTGCACCCGGCCAGCCACCCGAGAAGCGCGAGGGGAATGTTGTCTGGTGAGACGCGTTCGCCTGGCGGAATCGCCGCTTCGGCGCGGACCCTGTTCCAACCCGGACCCGCCGGACGCACGAGGGTGTAGAAGCGGACGAGCACGTCGCGATCGGTCTGCGGCGCCACGTAGGCGGCAATCAGCCAGCAGACGGTCGTGACCGCAACCGTCGTCACCAGGCCGGCCTGCGTGCTGAGACCGGCGCCGTTCCGGCTCATCGCCAACAGCACCATCGACGTGGCGAACGAGCTCGCCATCGCGACGATCTCGCACCAGGCATTGACGCGCCACCAGAACCAGCGGACCAGGTAGAGGAGACCGGTGCCCGCCCCGACCTGCAGAATGATGTCGAAGGCATCCTTCGCCGTGTCCAGCAGATACACCACTGCGGAGGCGCACACGAAAAGGCCGACCGTCGCGACGCGGCCGGCGAGGACGTAGTGCCCCTCGGAGGCGTCCCGACGGACGAACCGCCGGTAAAAATCGTGGACGAGATACGACGCCCCCCAATTGAGGTGCGTCAGGATCGTGGACGAGTTGGCCGCGATCAGGCCTCCAACCATCAACCCCGCAAATCCCATCGGAAGGAACTTGAGCATCGCGGGATACGCGATGTCGTGCCCGACGAGGGTCGGATCGACATGCGGAAACGCCCGCTGGATATCGGACAGCTCCGGATACACGAGTAGTGACGCCAGTGCCACCAGGATCCACGGCCACGGACGCAGCACGTAGTGCGCGATATTGAAGAAAAGCACGGCGCCGAGCGCGTCTCGCTCCGATTTCGAGGCCAGCATTCGCTGCGCAACGTAACTGCCCCCTCCCGGCTCCGCCCCGGGATACCAGACCGCCCACCACTGGACGGCGATCGGCATGATGAAGACGGCGACCGCCAGATCCCAGTTGCTGGTGAAATCCGGCAGTACGTTCAGGTAACTCTGGCCGCCGGGGCCCGGCAGCGCTGACACCTTATCCACCAGCGCCTGCAGGCCGCCGACTTCCGGTGCATTCACCGCAAAGTAGGCCGCCGCGATCACCGCCGTCATCTTGATGAAGAACTGGATCATGTCGATGACGAGCACGCCCCACAGCCCGGAATGCGCGGCAAAGACGACGTTGAGCACACCCACGCCGAGCAGCGTCTGCCACCGGTCAAGACCGAAGAGAATCGCGGCGATTTTGCACGCGGCAAGGTTGACCGTCGCCATGATCATGCAGTTGAACAGCAGGCCGAGGTAGAGCGCCCTGAACCCGCGAACGGCCTGCGCCGCCTTCCCCGAGTAGCGGATCTCATAGAACTCGAGATCCGTCATCACGCCAGACCGCCGCCACATGCGCGCGTAGAAAAAGACCGTCGACACACCGGTCAGCACGAACGCCCACCAGACCCAGTTCCCCGCGACGCCGTTCCTCCGAACGATGTCGGTGACCAGGTTCGGCGTATCGCTGCTGAACGTCGTCGCCACCATCGACAGCCCTGCCAGCCACCACGGGACGGCGCGGCCCGAGGCAAAGAACTCCGAGGTGTTGCGGCTGGCGCGGCGCCCGAGAAACAGCGCCGGCACGAAGCAGACCGCCAGCGAAATGGCGATGACGATCCAGTCGAGGGTGTATAGCTGCATCCGTAGTCCAGCCCTTCAGGGCTGTAGCCGCCGTAGTCCAGCCCTTCAGGACTGCTCAGTCTAGAACAAATTCAGGCGCGTTCTCGTTGTTGAGGATATGAACAGACACGTCCGCCTTACGCTCCTGGTTCTCCTCCTTGTCGGACTGACCGTCGCCCCCTCAGCACAAACGCGCCAAAGCGGCGAGACCGACCCCCTCTTTCAGAAGATCGTGTCGCTCGATGTTGAACTGTTCGGCGCGGTGAACGCCTGCAATATGGAGAAAGTCGCCTCGCTCTTCTCGCCGGACGTCGAGTTTTACCACGACAAGGGAGAAGTCACACTCGGGCGCCAGGCGGTGGTCGACTCGATCAAGGCGAATCTGTGTGGCAAGCGGCGTCGCGACATCGTGGCCGGGTCGACCGAAGTCCACCCGATGGATAATTACGGCGCGCTGCAGATCGGCATTCACGTGTTCTGTGAGGCGGGAGAGAAGCCGTGTGCACCAGGAAAAAGCGGTGCGGCGAAGTTCATTCACCTCTGGCACAACGGGAACGGGATTTGGCGGATCACGCGGGTACTCAGTTACGATCACTTTGATTCCAAATAGCGCCCCAGCTGTTTGATTCCGGCAGCTCGATCAGCTAGGCTCCTCCCTCCATCGGACAATTCTCTAGGGAGACCGCAAATATGCGCCGCATTCTCTATGTTTTCTTGGTGGCGGTGTGCCTGATCGCGCCAACCGTGGCGCAGGACGACGACCGGATCGCCGACCTCAGTGGAAAAGCCGCCCGCGTGTCCCGTGCCGGGAACGACGGCCGACTGACTGGACCGTCCAATGCTCAGCGCCCCGACATCATCTCCGCCTTTCTCCGTGGCCGGCACGATGAAGCGACGGCGAGCAGCCTCGTTCTCGAGAATGAGAACCCAACCGATCTGGCGCGATCCACGTGCGCCTCCGGCAGCAGCTCGCCGGACTCGAGGTGTACGGGACATATGTGAAAGCCACCCTCACGCCTGCCGGGGAACTGGTGAGCGTGATTGAAAATCTGGCTCCCGCCGGCGGACCGCTGCTTCCGGCGCAGGTTGATTATCGTGATGCGCTGAACGCTGTACTGCAGCGGCGCTACCCGGGCCAGCCTGCCGACCTGCCGGAAGTTTCGTCAGCTGAGAACAAAGTGACTTTCGCGCGCGGCGCGCGGTTCTATCAGGATCCAACCGTCACTCGTGTGGCGGTCCCGCTCAACGGCGGCCGGCTCCGCGTCGGTTACCTCGTCGAGACGTGGGACCACGAAAACCAGTTGTGGCATACCGTCGTCAACGGCAACGGCCGGATCCTGTTCGAGGAACTTCGCACGGCGAGTGACACGTACAAGATCTACCCGAACGCTCCGGACAAGACGGCGCAGACGGTGGTCAGCGGGCCGGGCGGCAGCAGCACAGACTCGCCGCAGGGGTGGCTGGTGTCGAACACATCGACCACTACGACCGGCAACAACGTTGATGCCTACCTCGATCGCAACAACGATAACAGCGCTGACGCGAACGGCCGCCCTGTGTCCACCACTCAGGAGTTCGTGACCACGGTGGACCTTACGCAGAGCCCGACGACGACCACCAACCAGATGGTGGCTGTCACCAATCTCTTCTATTTGAACAACGTTCTCCACGACAAGCTGCGCCGTCACGGTTTCACCGAGGCGGCTGGTAATTTCCAGACGAACAACTTCGGGCTGGGCGGATCGGGTAATGACTCCGTGCGAGCGGAGGCCCAGGACGGCGGCGGGACGAACAACGCCAACTTCGCGACACCGAGTGACGGCTCGCAACCGCGCATGCAGATGTATATCTGGACGACCGCGACGCCCAACCGCGACGGCGATCTGGATTCCGACATCGTCTACCACGAGTA
>JACDCA010000277.1 GCA_013694635.1 Acidobacteriota bacterium
GCGACGCCCGCGCTGACGACCGGCTCTCGGTTACTGCCGGATAATCCGGGGCGTGAGTTCCGACCCCACGCGATGCCGGCGTCTGCGAAAACTGCCATTTCGATCGGGATTGGACCGTAAAACCGATCGCCGCCGAATGCTCCCCACAACGGGAACCGCAACTCCGCGTTGGCAATCCCGATCCGGCTGCCGATCAGCCGGTCGAACGCCGGGCACGATCCGTCGATCTGCACGCCGCACTCGCTCCCCTGGAACGATCCCGAGTCGTACCCGCGGACCAGGCCGGGATAGCCAAGGAAAAGCGTCGGCAGCCGGCCGTCCTCAGCGCTGCTCCCGAACCGTCCGTAGTACAGCCCGCGGAACGCGAGCGTGAACGGCCGCACCGGCATGAGATACGTGCGGAAATCCCCGAGCACACCGGTGTACGCCAGCGACCCCGAGCTCTGTGACACCTCGAGACGGTACCGGCTCCCGCGAATCGGGCTGGTCAGTCCGAAGATCGACGTGTCGTAGACCAGCGCGGCGCTCCCCTGCGCAATGTTGATGTTCGGAAGCGAGGCGAGCGTCTCGGTGTCTTCCGTGAGCTGCTGGCCGGTCGAAGGATCGAACAGCCGCGTGGTCAGGTCTTCCTTGAGTCCGATCTGGCGCACGCCGCCGGTCACTTCCACCCGCTGCGCGCGACTGAACGGATACGCGACGAGGCCGGTGACCGATCGATCGACCTGGAGGATTCGATACTCGCGCTCGAGGTACACCGACCGTCCGCCGGTTACGTCAAACCCGGCCTCGAAGCCGCGAGCCACGTACGGCGTCTGATCGATCGCCGCTCCCCAGTTCCAGCGCCGCGTCCGGTTCAGGTAGAGCAGGCTTCCGCCGAACTCGTCGAAACGGCTCGTGACCTGCGCCCCCGTCGCGACGGTGTGGTTGCCCAGAATGTCGCTGAACACGAACGACACCCCGCCGGACGCGTATGTGCCGAACGGATCGGCGCCTACGCCCAGACTCGGCTGACCCGCGAAGTCGAGGGACAGCTTCGGCTCGTACGGCACCGTCGGCAACGCCGCGACGCTCGGCGGAAGACCTGCGATCGGGTTCTCCAGCGTGGTTGCGACAGGCCCCTCGGCGGTCCTCCGCGGGGGCAGCATGCCTGCGTTGCGCGGAAGCTCCACCTGCGCCGACCCCATCAGCGCTTCAGGCGAATCCATCGCGTAAATGTTGTACCCATCGTCTTCGTATGCGCTGAACACGAGGCGTCCCCTGGCCGCCGACAGGGCCGGGCTGAGGGCCGTGATTCCGCTCACACCCGTGACGAGGTTCGTCACCTGCCGCGCCGGCGTGCCGTCGAGGCCTGCCCGATAGATGTTCGTGATGCCCTGGCGATCCGAGAGGAAATACAGCGCCCGACCATCGGCGGTCCACTGCGGGCTTATGTTCTTGGCATTGGCAAAGCCTCCGGCTTCGCGCACCACGCCGCCCGCCACGTCGATGATGGCGAGCCGCAACGCGCCGGGCTGGAGTGTCTGGAGATTGGTCGTGAAGCGGTCGGTGCTGAAGGCGATCTGGCGGCCGTCCGGCGACCATGCGGGATCCAGCTCCGCATAAGCGTCCTCGGTCAAGCGCCGTAGACTGCCGGCGTCGAGATCGTACACGAACAGATCGTTGAAGCCTCCCGCGAGCGCCGAAAACGCAATCGACTTCCCGTCCGGCGACCACGCAGGGTTCAGGATCTCGTCCAGCTCCTTGATGCGGATCTCACGCTCCGTCCGTCCTCGATCGACATCGACGAGGGTGAGCGTAGGCTCGCCGCGGCTGATTCCGGGAAACACGAAACGTGTGCCGGTCGGGTCCCAGGCGCCAGCCGACGTCAGGAACTGCAGGCTCTCGATATGGGAATCGGTTGCCGTATCGGTAATCTTGCGGATGACTTGTCCGGTCCGCGCATCTGCCAGATACAAATCGATCGAGAACAGATCTTTTTCGGAGAAAAACATCATGCGGGAGCCGTCCGGGCTCAGCTC
>JACDCA010000281.1 GCA_013694635.1 Acidobacteriota bacterium
GCATCGACTTCAGGGGGGCTGCGGGTCACCGCGACGCTCTTCGACGTGCTCGGCGTGAGACCAGCCCTCGGGGACCGCTTCACCGCGCGGCACATGACCGCGAGCGGGCCACCCGCGATGATGCTCGCGTACGAGAGGTGGGAACGGGATTTCGGCAGCGATCCGTCGATCATCGGGCGTGTCTCAGTAGCCGGCCCGCACCTTCACCGTTGTCCTGCTGCGTGACCACGCCCTTGGCATTCTGCGTCCGGCGTTCCATGGCTGCAGGCCTTCTGCGCCCTCGTGCTGCTGATCGCCTGCGCCAATCTGGCGAATCTTGTTCTCGCCCGGGCGGCAGGCACCCGGACCGAGTTCGCCGTGCGGACGGTCCTGGCCGCGCGGAAGGCGGCTTCCGTGGATCCGGCGATCACGCTACGCGCGGAGTGAAGGCGGTCGACCCGGGCACGGCGGAGATGTGCGGACCGAGCGCGTGGTCCGGCTCGATCGCGGTGTCGAAGTCCCCCTGTTGATTCCGTTCGAGAGTCTTCACGCGGTACATGGCGACGTCGGCATCGCGGAGAAGATCCTCACCTCGTTCGTACTCAGACGAGCCCACGGCGACCCCGATGCTCGCGGTGACACGGATCTCGTGCCCGAGGATCGTGAAGGGGGCCTTCAGCGCCTCCTGAATCCGCCCCGCGACCTCCTGCGCATCCTCCGCCCCCTGCATGTCGTCGGCGAGCATGGTGAACTCGTCGCCGCCGAAGCGGGCGACCACGTCGCCGGCGCGCAGGTTTTCGCGCATGCGATCGGCGATGCCCTGGAGGAGGCGGTCGCCGATCAGATGCCCAAGGCTGTCGTTGATGGTCTTGAACCTGTCGATGTCCACAAACAGGACGGCGAATCGATACTCTTCGTGACGCCGGGCGCGCAGGACCGCATGTTCCAGCAGTTCGGTGAAGAGCGCGCGGTTGGGCAGGCGCGTGAGCGCGTCGTGCAGCGCGGCGTGCCGCAGCTGTTCCGACGCGATCTGGCGGTCGGTCACGTCGGTTTGCGATCCCGCCATCCGCGACGCCACCCCGAACTCGTCGCGCGCGGCCAGGCCGCGGCAGAGCATCCAGCGGTACCCGCCGTCGAGGTGCAGCATGCGGTGCTCGTGCTCGAAGTACTCGGTGCGGCCGCCGAGGTGCGCCCGCACGGACGCGAGGAACGACATGTGGTCGTCGACGTGGATGCGCTTCAGCCACTGATCGAGGCTTCCCTGCTGGTCACCCGTCAGGCCGAGCATTGCTTGCCACCGCTGCGAAAAATAGATCTCCCCGGTCGTCAGGTCCCAGTCCCAGAGGCCGTCGTTGGCGCCGCGCGCGGCGCGTACGTAGCGCTCTTCGCTCTGGCGGAGAGCCTCCTGTGCCCGGCGGCGCTCGGTCACATCGCGGACGCTCGCACAGAGGGTCTCCCGGGCGCCGAAGGAGATGCGGCTGACGGTGACGCTGAGATCGAGCGTCGAGCCGTCGGCCTTCACCACCTGGAAGTCCCGGGGTCTCGCGGACGTTGTCGCGCTGACGGTCGCAATCAGATGGGCGGTGGCCTTGTGCACGTCACCGGCGTTCGGGTCACCGAGCAACTGCTCGAATGCGCGATTGCACTCGAGCACCTTTTTCGTGTGCGGGTCGAGGAGGCAGATCCCCTCGGCGGCCTGTTCCATGATCGAACGGTAACGTTCCTCGCTGACCTCGAGCTCGGCAGAGCGCTCCGCCCCCTGCAGCATCTCCCGGTGGGAGCGAACGCAGGCAATCGTCAGGAAAAAATTCTCGAAGAGGACCCAGCCCGCATGCTCCACCCAGCGCCACTGACTGACCATCTGGACGCCGAACACTGACTGCGGCCAGAACCATCCTCGAAGAAAGTGGTCCGCGGCGACGACGATCGTGGCGGGAATCAGGACGCGCCAGTCCCGATAGAACGACAGGAACGCCAGCGAGCCGAAGACGTGGAAGTGGGTTTCGATCCGTCCCCCGGTCAGGTGGATCAGCAGTGCCGACATCAGCATCTGGGCGACGGCAATGACGTGACGGGTCGAGGTGCGCGCCGGACGCGCGAGCGCGAGCGCGGATGGAAAGAGAGTGATCGCGCCGCCCAGATAGATTGCCGTCCAGACATGCAGGTGTGTCGAGCTCTGGCTGCCGGACCATGCGCGCGGCGACAGCGTCAGCGCAACGTAGATGCCCGCCACCCACTGGATGAGAAACAGGGCCGCGAACAGCCGGCCAGTCTGCGTCCAGATCCGCACCTGCTGCTCGCGCAGCAGCGCGGCCGCTCGCGGCGCGAGCGACGGGCAGGGAGCCGAGGCGGCGGCGCCGGCGGCGATCATTGGACGACGGCGCCTGCGGCGGTGGGCGGTTCGATGAGCGAGCAACCGAACACCGATGTCACCTGGCGTGCGGCCGGACGCTGCTGCAGCAGCGCCACGAGTGAGGCACGCCCCACGTTGTCGCCCGCATGACCGCGTGATGCGGTGATGCCGCCGGAGAACTGCAGACGGCCCTGGCCGTCGTAGAGGAGCGTGTGGCCCGAAGTCGCAACGCCGAAGCAGCGCGCTTCGACACCGTGCTGGTCGACGGAGACGGTCACGCCGGGGATCGCCGCGGCCTCTGACCACAGCGGCGTCCGATGCCAGTCGTGAGCGACTCCCGCAGGGCGATGAAACAGCACGTGCGTCGTCTTCATCGGCGGCGTCCGGGCCAGGAGAACGGCGAGCTCGCCGATGATCGCCTTTGCACACGGGCAATGCGGATAGAGCACCATCACGAGGGTGGGATGACCAGGGGCGCGGGTGAGACGGCTGGATGAGGGCCACTCGGCCGGCGCCGCGTGCGCGACCGTACCGGGCGTGTTTGCGTAGCTGCCGAGGACGGAAATGCCGGCGGCGAGCGACGCCACCCACACCACCCCGCTCATGCCAAGGATCAACCGCGTCACCAGTGCCTTTCCGTTTTGGAGACAAACCTGGAGGCTCGCGACGCACGACAGCCGTACGGCCCCCGTCGCTCCCTGGTGCAAGCGGTGATCCTCGCTGCCGGCAGCGGGCCAGAGGGGCTAACCGCCGTATGTGCAGTCTTTTGTGGGGCGCGCCGACAGATGCGCGGCGCAAATGTGCCGACGCTTTAGTAAGCGTTCTGACGGAAGCTGCGAAGGGTATCCGCGGAACGAGGCAGGAGGCTCGCGATGCCAATCGGGGTTTGCCAAATCTCCGGGTTCGTCGTTCGCGCGCTGAATTCCTTCACTTCCGCCGGATCGGGCCCTGCCGCCGCCCGTGAGGCAGTACGACGAATCGACGCACCAGGGTCCCGGCGATGCGTACGTCGAAGATGGAGTGTCGGAAGGGTAGGGCGGTGGCCTCGGCGGCCAGCACCCGTAACGGGGGCCTTGTGGCCCTCGACAAGGAAAGCATGCCGGCTGAGCGGTCGCAGCCGATCACGCCCGCAAGCTGACGCACGCGAGCACCGAGGGTCCTCGGAACAATCCCTGTGCCGGTTCCGATGTCGAGCACGATGGCCCCCGTTGCA
>JACDCA010000302.1 GCA_013694635.1 Acidobacteriota bacterium
ATGTAGGTAGCCTGCGTCCAGCCCGCACGGTTCGCGGCGTTGATGAGCCGAAGCAGCTCGCGGTTCACTTCGGCAAGAAAGGCGCGCGCTCCCGCGGGAGTCGCCGGATGCCGTGCTGTTGCGGCCTTCCTCGTGGCTGAGGCGGGCTGCGCGGAGACGGCGGTTGCCGTGATGAGGAGAACCGCGAAGACGGTGGAGGGAATGAAGCGATTCATAGATTCATATTAGCGCCCTCCGGGGGCATAACAGGAGACCAGGAGATCAGGAGGCAGAGGGCCTTCCTCCTGATCTCTTCATCTCCTGTTATCAATCAGGGGAATTACGCCGGAACACCTCCAGGTGCTCGAGATGCTTCCTGCGGGTTGCGATGTAGTCTCCGTGCTCCAGCTTCAGTTCGCTCGCGACACGCCGCACTTCGTTGTCTTCCACTGTCAGGATGGACTCGTCGGCGGCGCTGACTGCAAACAGCGCGTCGAGCAGCTGCAGCTTCTCGTCCCTGCTGGCGAGGCGCTCGAACTCGCGCGTGATCAGATAGTCCTCGGTGCCGCCAGACTGCCGCGCCGCGTCGCGCGCCACGCGCACGATTGTCTCCGCCTGTGGGTCGGTCACGCTCGTGCGTTCCGCGACGATGTGCCGCATGCGGGCGGCTTCTGCATCGGTGACCTGATGATCCGCGCGGGCGGGACGCGTGAGAATGTAGGCGAAGCAGGCGAGGTAGCGCGCACGCTCGGGTCCGAGCGAGGGCAGCGCCTCCTCGATTTCCTGCAGGCGGTTCTCACCTTCCGCGTCGTTGGGGTTCGGGATCCCGAGCCATCGCCAGAGCGACATCCACCCCATGGTACGCTGTTCTTTCCCCATGATCTCGTTCAACCGGATCAATAAGCAGTACGGCCGTCAGATCCTCTTCGTCGACGCCGCGTTTCAGCTCAATCCCGGAGAGAGGGTCGGCCTGGTCGGCCCCAACGGCGCGGGCAAGACGACGTTGTTCAAGATGATCGTCGGCGAGGAGACGCCGGACGACGGCGACGTGTCGGTGCCGAAGCGGCTGACGATCGGCTACTTCCGCCAGGACGTCGAGGAGATGGCGGGCCGCTCGGTGCTCGACGAGGCCATCGCCGGCAGTGGACGGGTCGGCGACCTCCATCACGAGCTCGAAGAGCTCAACCACGCCATGGCGGATCCGGAACGCGTTGGCGACATGGACCGCATCCTCGCGCGGTTCGGCGAGGTCCAGGAAGAATACGAGCACCTCGGCGGCTATGCGCTCGAAAGCCAGGCGCGCGAGGTGCTGCACGGTCTTGGCTTCGCCGACGACCAGATCGACGGCGACGTCGGTGCGCTGTCAGGCGGCTGGAAGATGCGCGTGGCGATGGCGCGCGTGCTGCTCGGGCGTCCTGACGTCCTCCTGATGGACGAGCCGACGAACCATCTCGATATCGAGTCGATCATCTGGCTCGAGGACTTCCTGAAGACCATGTCGGCGTCTCTGCTGATGACGTCGCACGATCGCGACTTCATGAACCGCGTCGTGACCAGGATCGCCGAGATCGATGACGGCGAGATCACGGTCTATTCCGGCAACTACGACTTCTACGAGCGCGAGCGGGCGATCCGCGAAACCAACAAGGAAGCCGCGTATGCCCGGCAGCAGGCGATGCTCGCCAAGGAGCAGCGCTTCATCGACCGCTTCAAGGCGCAGGCGGCCAAGGCGGCACAGGTGCAGAGCAGGGTCAAGGCGCTCGAGAAGATCGAGAAGGTCGAACCACCGAAGAGGCGGCGCGTCGTGAACTTCGATTTCCGGCAGCCCTCGCGCTCCGGTGAACAGGTGGCGGTCATCGAGGGGATCGACAAGTCCTACGGCCGCCGTATCGTCTACGACGGTTTCAGTCTGACGATCCGGCGCGGCGAGCGATGGTGCGTGATGGGACGCAACGGCGCCGGCAAGACCACGCTCCTCAAGATGGTCGCCGGAGCCCTCCGGCCCGACGACGGGCGGATCGAGATCGGCCCGAGCGTCCGCTTGGGATATTTCGCACAGCAGGCGCTCGACCTGCTCACTCCCGACCTCACGGTCTGGGAGCAGGTGGAAAAGGACTTTCCCCACGAGTCGATCGGCATGTTGCGGAACCTGCTCGGGGCGTTCCAGTTTTCCGGCGATGACGTGGAGAAGAAGATCCGGGCGCTGTCAGGCGGAGAAAAGACACGCCTGGTCATGGCCCGGATGCTGCTCGATCCGCCGAACTTTCTGGTACTCGACGAGCCGACCAACCATCTCGACCTGGCGACGAAGGAGATGCTCGTCAACGCACTGACAAATTTCGATGGGACGATGCTGTTCGTCTCGCACGATCGCTCGTTTCTCCGTGGATTGAGCAACCGCGTCCTGGAGCTCGGTGGCGAGACCGGCACCGACAGTCCGCACCCCTACCCCGGCTCGTACGTCGAGTACGTCCAGCGCACCGGCCACGAAGCGCCGGGCGTGCACGCGTAAAGAAGTTATTAGTTATCAGAGTTTGCCTTCGCCGCGAAGCGCCGAAGGCCTCGGAAGGCGGCGAGCATTTCGGCATAGGTGAAGTTGGCGTTCCGGCCGCTCGGGTTGGGAAGGACGAAGATTCGCGCGCCGTGGATCGTCAGCGACTGCAAGCCAGGACATTTGATCGCCGCCGCACGCCGGCGCTCCTCATCGTCGGTCACCACGAGCGGAAGAATCGCACGCCAGAGTGTGACCCCCACCAG
>JACDCA010000303.1 GCA_013694635.1 Acidobacteriota bacterium
TGACCCCGGGCGGCGAGCTGCTGGTGTCGGTGCCGAATCTTGCGCACCTGCAGTCCAGGATCCAGTTTCTTCTACGCGGCCGCCTCATTAGAACTGCGTCGGAGCTGAAGCACCCGGGCGACCGGCCGCACGCGATTACATCGCGCTGGCGCAACGCGCCGGATTTCACCTGGTGGCGCGCCGGGGGATTTTTCCCACGCTTCCTGTCGTCACCCGCTTGATCCGCAACCATCCGCGCGCACTGGAGCCGCTGCATCGTCTGTTGACAACGATGCTCCCGGTGCCGGGATGGTGCTTTCTGAACCTGCTCACATTCCACAAACCTTGACGAGTAAGGCGCTGCTCCTGGCGGAGCGGTATCCAGCGAAAGTGATCGCCGCCATCGGCCTGCTGTTCGCGGTGGCGTACGCCTGCAGCCTGATTCTTTTTCCCAAGCCGAACGGCCGTATCGTCCTCGGTGACGCTCTGCACCATTACGTCCAGCTGCGGTCTGCCGTGTTCGATCGCGACCTGCATTTTCGGAATGAGTACGTGCGCATGTACGGGCTGGCGGGCGGTGAACCGGGCACCGAGTGGGTCTACGGCGAGGAGACCCCGACGGGGCACGTGCGCAACCTGATGCCGGTCGGGCCCGCGCTGTTGTGGGCGCCACTGTTTCTGCTGGCGGCAGGGGTCACCTTCGTCGTCAACGGCCTCGGCATGTCCTATCCGCTCGACGGATTCGGCCGGCTCTTCCAGGCCACCGCCGGACTGAGCGGCGTCGCTGCCGCCACCCTCGGTGTCTGGCTGACATTCAAAGCGTGTGCTGAATACGTGAGCGCGCGTGCCGCCATCTGGGGTTGCCTCACGGTGTGGCTGGCGTCGAGCGCGGTGTACTACTCCCTCATCTCCCCCACGTATTCACACGCCGCCTCGCTCCTGGCCGTCAGCGCACTCTGGTACGCCCATATCCGGATGCGTGATCTCAACGCCCTCCGCCGCCACGCCGTGCTGGGCGCGCTCTGCGGCGCCGCTGCCCTGATGCGCTGGCAGGACGCCATACTCCTGATCGTGCCGGCAGTCGATCTGCTGGCGGCCCGCCGCAGCGGGATGTCGTTGGCACGGATGGCGCTCGCCGAGATCGTAACGGTCGCGGCCGCCGCGGCAGTGTTCGCGCCGCAGATGTTCGTCTGGACGACGCTCTACGGACGGCTGCTGGCGATCCCTCAGGGAGAAGGGTTCATGCGCTGGACCACTCCGGCGTTGTTCCAGGTACTCCTCTCGGACTGGCACGGATTGCTCACCTGGACGCCGGTGATCGTCCTGTGCCTCGCGGGACTGCCGCTCCTGTTCCGTCATTCCGCGCGCACGGGAATTGCGGCGACGTTGTTCATCCTCATTTCCTGGTATGTGAATGCCGCGGTCGCCGACTGGTGGGCGGGCGAAGCCTTCGGGTCGCGCCGCTTCATCAGCTGCTTCCCCGTGTTTGCGCTCGGCCTTGCGGCGCTGATCGAGCGGTGGTCGCCGTCGCTCGAAAAACTCGCGCTGGCGTCCGGCGTCATTGTCGCGCATACGTTTCTGCTGCTCGTGCAGTACCAGGCGTTCATGCACGGTCTGCGCGATGTCGCTCCCTATCCGCGGGGCTTCTACAATCTCTGGCTGGCGCGTTTCGTGGTTCCGCTCGACATCGTCCGCGACATGCTCAGATGACGACGCTGCAGCGACGCGTCGTGCTCGGCGCCATCGTGCTGCTCGCGCTGGCGCTGAGGCTCCACGGGATCCAGTACGGGTTGCCTGCGGTCTACAACCCGGACGAAGTCGCCATCATGGCGCGGGCCCTGAGCTTCGCGAAGGGCACGCTGAACCCGCACAATTTCCTGTATCCGACCCTGTATTTCTACGTTCTGTTCGGCTGGGTCGGCGCGTACCTCGGGTTCGTATGGCTCACGGGTGGGGTGGCGTCGGTGGCGGCGCTGCAGCAGCTGTATTTCGCGGATCCGACCGGCATCTACACGGCCGGCCGCGTGCTCGGAGCGCTCTTTGGCGCGTTGTGCGTGCCGGCGATCTTCGTGCTGGGACGGCGCCTGTTCGACGTTCATGCTGGCCTGGCCGCGGCGGTGTTCGTGGCGGTGGCGCCGCTTGCCGTCCGCGATTCGCATTACGTAAAACACGACATCCCCGCGACGCTGGCGGTCGTCATGGCGTACGTCGCGATCACGCGTATCTGGCCTCGCTTTCCTGCGACAGAACCGACGCGCGGTGCGGCCGGAACGGAGCGAGAGCGAGTGAAGGCCGCCAGTCGGGGTGCAGGGGGCCCCGACGTTCAAAGAAATGACGTCCTTGTAGCGGGGGCGGCGTGCGGCGTGGCCTTCTCGACGCACTACTACTGCATTTTTCTGGCGCTGCCCCTGGCCTGGGCGATCGTGCTTCGATGGCGCGAAGCCGGCTGGCGCGTCGTCGTCCGTCATCTGTTCACCGCCGCGGCAGCCAGCGCGGTGCTGTTTCTCGCGCTTTCCCCGTTCCTCATCGTCGAACCGCTGAATGCGCTGCGGGACATTACCGCGAACCGCCAGATCGTCATCGATCGGGCCGTGCAGTCCGGCGCCTTCGCGCCCGCACAGCGCTACCTCGATATCCTGTGGACCGACTCGCTTGGACGGACTGTGGTGGCCCTCGGCGCCGCGGGCGCGGGATGGATGCTGGTTACGGCTCCGTCGCGCGCAATCCTCCTGCTCCTGTTCCCCGCGGCGTTCTTCGCGTTCATCGTCAACACGGTTCCGGCGTCGCGCTACCTGAATCCAGTCGTCCCTTTCGTGGCGCTGTTTGCCGCCTGGGCCCTTCGACGGCTGGCGCTCACCTTCCGGGCCCCCGTGACCACCTTCTGGATCGTGGCAGTTGCCTGCGCTGTGCCGCCGCTGGCGCACAGCGTCCGTACGGGGCAGTTCTTTCGCATGGAGGACACGCGCGCGCAGGCGGAGCGTTTCGTCGAGGAATACATCCCGCCGGGGGCGACCGTGCTGATCCAGCCGTATTCCGTCGTCCTGAACCCCTCGCGCGAGGCGCTGGTCGACGCGCTGATCCGGAACCTGGGAACGGCGGACGCCGCCTCGACGAAGTACCGGATCCAGCTCGGGCTGCAGCCTTACCCACAACCAGGCTATCGCGTCCTCTGGCTGGGGCGGGGAGGCTTGGATGCCGACAAGATATACGTGGATCCGGCGGAGGTATGGGCCGGCGACGGGCTCCGTAGACTGCGCGAGTTGGGGGTGGCTTACGTTATCCTGAAGCGGTACAATACGTTGGATCCAGAGATCACGCGGCTGTCAGCCGAGCTGGCTGCACGCGGTCGGCTGATTGCCGCATTCTCGCCGTACCGCCCGGGCATTCCGGCGACTGAACGTGCGGGAATCGATCCATTCCTTCACAACACTGATACGCGGATCGACGATGCGTTGGAGCGTCCCGGTCCACCGCTGGAGATCTGGCAGCTCGAATGGCCCTGACCCAAAGACTGCGTCACTCGCTGGTGTCGCGCGCGCGCGCGGTACCGCTGGCGCGGCACGCCTGGGCGCGGTACCGCCGCCACCGCTACGAGCGACGGATCGAGCGCTTCGTCCGTGAGAAGAGCGGCCGCGCCGATCGCCTGCCGATGGGAGCCGTCTACGAAGCGACCATGCGGTGCAACCTGGAATGCGAGTTCTGCTACGTCGGCGACCTCCTCAACCTCGAGGGCGAATGGCGCCAGGAGATGACTCTCGACGCGTTGCGCAAAGCATTTCCGGAGCGCGACGACCTCCAGATCAGTCTCACCGGCGGCGAGATCTTCATGCGGAAGGACATCATGTCCGTCCTGGATCTCTTCCGCGAGAAGGGCTACGCCTGCGGGTATCTGACGACCAACGGCACGATCATCAACGACGAGCGCGCCAACGCTCTTGCCGATCTCGCGGCCGCCGGGTTCCTGAAACACATCAGCATTTCGATTGACGGGCCGGGTGAGTTGCACGACAGCGCCCGCGGCGTCAAAGGCACGTTCGAGCGAACCTGCGCGGGGCTGAGACGGCTGCAGGCGGCGGCGAAGGCGCGGAACGCGCCGCTCCGTGTCAGCATCAATACGACCGTCGCGCACGAGAGCCTCGAGTCCCTCGACCAGATGGTCGACGTCGCGGAGGAGCTCGGCGTCGATGCCATCGGCCTCAATCACCTGATGTACAGCACGCCGGAGGAAGTTGCGGAGACGGTGCGGCTCATCGGCGCGTCCGACCCGTCAGTGATCGCGACCTTCGTCACGCAGGATCCTGGCCTCAACGTTGCGCGGGTTCGCGAGAAGGTCAGCGCCTTACAGGAAAAGTGCAAGCGCAAGAACGTCCTGTTCGACTACCGCCCGAAAGTGCACCCGCAGCTGATCGAGAACTACTACACGCCGGGCGCAAAGCTGGAGGGCCGCTGCCTCTACCCGTTTCTTCACGCACGCGTCTCATTCTCGGGCAAGGTGTATTTCTGCCCGTTCATCCGCGTCGAGGTGGGTGATCTGAGCACGCAGACGCTCGAGGAAATCTGGAACGGTGACAAACTGGTCGACATGCGGAAGCGACTGGTCGAGAACGGGATCTTCCCTGTCTGCCGCCGGTGCTGCAAGGTAGAACTGTCGCCGGTGCCGGTCGCCGAACCCTTCGGCGCAGGCGTTGCGGTCCCCGCGCGTCGGGCCATTCCGCTCACGGTGGTGCAGTAATCAACATCATGCTCGGACGAAAGACACTTCTCATCAATCCGCCGCTGATCAACGGCGTGGCATTCACGCGGCAGGGGCGCTGCCAGGAACGCGAAGAAGTCCTGGGCACGACCAAGCCTCCCTACACCCTGGCGCTCCTCGCGACGCTGCTGAAGGAAGCGGGTTGCGAGACCCGGCTGATCGATGCAACCGCCGACCGGCTGTCGATCGACCAGGTCATCGAACGGCTGGATCGCGAAGGCTTCGCCCCGACGCTGATTCTGTTCCCGAGCACGACTCCGACTCTCGACGCGGACGCGGCGGCCATGGCGCGACTGAAACGGCGCTACAAGGCGCCCATGTTCTGCTTCGGTCCGCACGCGTCGACCGTGCCGGCCATCTCGATGGAACGTGTGCCGGAAGTCGACGGCATGTTCGTGGGGGAACCGGAAGACGGCGCGCTGCAGCTCGCGCAGCTCGATTCGGTTGCCCGCGCGGCCGACGTGCCGAATCTCACCTGGCGCGAGCCCGGCGGGCCCGTCGTGCCTCACCGTGCCCACGGCAGCTTCAGCAAGTTCCTGACGTCCCCATACCCGGCGTGGGACCAGCTCTCGCTTTCGAGCTACGCGCTGCCACTGGTGAACAAGCCTTACGTCATCGTCGAGACCAGCCGCGGATGCCCGTACTCCTGCGACTTCTGCGTGGCGCCGATCCACCAGGGACACAAGTTCCGTGAGCGGAGCGCCAAATCACTGGTCGACGAGATCGAGCGCAGCCATCGCGAGCTCGGGATCGAGTATTTCTATCTCTGGGGGGACACCGTCACGCTGAACGTGAAATCGTTCAGCGCCTTCTGCGACGAATTGATCGCGCGCAATCTCCCGGTGCAGTGGTTCGCCAACGCACGCGCGGACAATCTGACCGATCCGGCCTTCGTACACCGTCTCAAGCGCGCCGGCTGCTGGATGCTCGCGCTCGGCATCGAGACCGACTCCGAAGAAGTCCGCAAGGACATGGTGAAGCGTCTCGAGCGCGAGAAGATCGAGATCGCGTTCCGTAACATGCGCGCGGCGGGCGTCAGGTCCTTCGCGTTCTTTATCTTCGGCTACCCCGGCGAGACGCTCGAGACCATGGAGCGGACCGTCAAGTACGCGGTCGAACTGGATCCCGACTTCGCCAATTTCTATCCGGCGGTCCCGTACCCGGGGACGGCGCTGTACGACAAGGTCCGCAAGGACGGTCTGCTGCCGGAGGGAGCCGACACGGACTGGGCGAAAATGGAGTACTCGTACTATCTGCTGAACGGCAACGGGCTGAACGGCACGGTCGTCATGGATGCCATCAACCGTGCCAAGCGCAGGTTCTTCCTGCGCCCCGCTTACGTCACGCGGCATTTCGGCGATCTGATGCGGCTGGCGATGACCAAGCAGGGGGTTGCATGGCAGATCGTGTCACGGACGCTGTTTGGCGGCCGTGTCGTCGACGCCGGCGTCGCGGACGTCGGCACCAAAGAGCAGAGCGAGACCCGCGCTATGAGCGCGTGAGGTCGAGAATACGGCCCGCCGCCCTGACGCGGGTCATCATGTCGCTGTTGTGAAGCAGCCGCCGCAGCGTCGTGAAGTCGGCGGCCACGCGCTGCACGAGCACGTCGGAAGCCGCCTCCCGTATCCCGACGTTGGCGTCACGCATCAAGCCTTCGAGAACACTGCTGGCGAGCGGCTGATCGTACGGCGCGATCAGTCGCGCAGCCTCGACCCGGACGGACGGATCCGGATCAGCCGTGAGACTCCGCACCAGCGTCTGCCATGCTCCGTCTGGCTGAGATGCGAGCTCCCGGGCCGCCGCGAGCCGAACACCCGCGTGCTCGCTCGCCGATAGCTTCGTCAGCAGCCCCAGCCCGCTCATGTCATTGAGTCGGATGAGGGCCCCCGCCGCTTTCAGCCTCACGGTGAAATTTTGATCCTTCAACAATTGCTGCAGTTGATCGGCGGCATCCCGCGCGACGAGTCGCCCAAGGGCGTCAGCTGCGGTGGAGCGGTGAACATCATTAGGATCCGACAGGAGCGTCTTCAGGTGCGGAACGGCCAGGGGACTGCCGCTGTCGCCAAGCGCCTCGATGATGGGGGCCTTGTTCCCAGGGAACGTCGTGAGCTGAGAGATCAGCAGGTTGACGGCGCGGGTGTTTCCGAGCGCCGCGAGCGCTCGCGTTTCTGCATATCGATTCGGCGACGCAGCCTCGTCGAGCCGGGCCATCGCCTCGGCGTCGCCGTCGGCGGCGAGCGCCTTCAACGCCTCGACCCTTGCGAGGGTGTTCGTCTGCTTGATCGCGACGTCCGACAGAAGCGTGCGCGCCACGCGCCGTAAGACATAGGCATTCTCGAGGCGGCGCGCGCCCAGCCACTTCTCGTACGCGGTCAGGCCCGCCGCAGGGCCGCCGACGGCAATCTCCGCATCCACGAGCAGCGCGAGCGCGGCGACGCTGTGCTGATCCCGGGCGAGCTGCTGCGACGCGATGCGCGCAGCCCCCGCTGCGTCGCCTTTCGCCAATAAACCCCACCCTTGCGCCACCGCCACCAACTCTGGCGACGTGGCCGCCTGCGACAGCGGCAGCGTGGCCACGATGGAGCTGGAAGCAGCGAGCAAGAAAACGACGACGGAAATGTAGCGACCCTTCATGTGATCTTTATTGTGTGAGGTCCGCAGTCGCCTGAATAGAAGATGAGGTGGGTGAGGCTTCCCGGAGAAGGCCGCGGTCGTTTCGGGAGCATCGGGGCCGCGGCATCGCCGCGACCCCGATCTGTGTGAACGCTAACGGCGCGGAGTCCAGCCGCCGGCGATGCAGACGCCGCCGCCGAGGCTGACGAACGGATCCGGTGTAGTGCAACCAGTCGCCCCTGGCCCGCCTGGAGTCCACCCTCCGTTGACGCACGTCCCGCCGCCGAGGCTGGCGAACGGATCCGGCGTGCTGCACGATGACGGAGCCGGAGGAGGAGGCGGCGGTGTCGTACCGCCGCCACCGTTCGGGATCCAGCCACCATTACTACATGTACCGCCACCTACGGAGGCAAACGGATCCACTGACGCGCAGGTCAACGGTGCAGGTCCGATGGGATCCGGCGGTATTGCCGGATGCCCTGGGGGCAGCCAGCCGCCGTCCACGCA
>JACDCA010000417.1 GCA_013694635.1 Acidobacteriota bacterium
CCGAGCGGCCGCGCGACCAGCGGACCGTAGTCCTCGAAACCTTTGATGATGTCGGTTGACGCGACCACCTGGTCGCGCGTCTTGCCCGCTTTCACCTGCTCGCGCACGTAGTCGAGCAGCGCGACGAAGTAGTTGGCGTGGTAGTTGAGATCCGCGCGGCTGCCGGTGACCTCGTGCTTGGGTCCGGCGTGTCCAAAGATGTAGATGGTCTCAGCCGGCAGTTCTGACGCGACCTTCTGAAGCACCGTGGTCCAGTTCGCGATCGACGCGCCGTTGGTCCGGTCGATCACAGGGTGCATCCGGTTGAACATCAGATCCCCCATGTGCGCGACGTTCGCCTTCTCGAAGAGAATGACGATGTCGCCGCCGGTGTGCGCGGGGCCGTGGTGCTTCATCGAGACGCGCTCGTCGCCGTGGTCGAAGGCAAGCGTCTCGGTCAGCGTCTTGTCCGGAACCACCGGCTCCGCCGGCGCGGGCGTCGTCGGAGGCGGGTTCTGCTGTGCCCGCCGCGCCACCGCCTGATCGAACGTGGACTTCATGTATTTCGGCACGTTCGCGTGGCCGATGATCTGCTTCGTCTTCGGCCGGAAGACGCCGTTGCCGCCGGTGTGGTCACCATGGTGGTGCGTGTTGATGAGCGTGGCGAGATCCGCTTTGCCCGACGTCTTGAGGAGCTGCTCGAGACAGAGCGCCGCGGTATCAGGGAACTGGCTGTCCACGGCGATGACGCCGCTGGGATTGATCAGCCATCCGATCGTCCCGCCACGTGCGGTCCAGAAGCCGGTATTGCGCCGGATCTCCTTGAAGACCGGATTCAGAGGCGGTGGTGCCTGCGCAGCTTGTTGAAGCGCCGCATGCAGCGAGGCGGGGCGCAGCGAAGCGGCGACGAGGGCAGCGGCGGACGCGGCAAAGAAGACGCGGCGTGTCAGCGTCATGGGGCCAATCATAATGGATTGACGATTGGCGATTGCCGTTTGGCGATTGACGATTGACGGATTGGGGATTGGGGATTGACGATTGTGGATTGGCGCAGCCCCCATCCCCCATCCCCCATCCCGGTACAATTCAGCAATGATCGAACTCGTCGCGCTCGACGCAGACGATACGCTCTGGCACAACGAGCCGCTCTACACCGGCTGCCGTGAGCAGTTCCGCGCGCTGGTCGCGAAGTACGGGCACGAGGCGGCACTCGACGACCACCTGTACGAAGTCGAGCTGCGGAATCTCGAGCACTTCGGGTACGGTGTCAAGGGATTCGTCCTCTCGATGATCGAGACGGCGATCGAGCTGACGAACGGGCGGCTCGAGGCTGGCGACGTACGCACGATCATCGGGTGGGGACGTGAGATGCTCGCTGCGCCGATCGAGCTCGTCGACGGCGTCCGCGAAGCTGTGGAGGCGCTCGCGCGCGACTACCCGATCATCCTCGTCACCAAGGGGGACCTGCTCCACCAGGAGACCAAGCTCGCACGCTCCGGTCTGGGGCACCTGTTCAAGGGCATCGAGATCGTCTCGGAGAAGAATCCGGACGTCTACCGCCGGATCATGGACCGCTACGGCGTGCCGCCGGGAAGGTTCGTCATGGTGGGCAACTCGCTGCGCTCGGACGTGCTGCCAGTGATCGACGCCGGCGGCCACGCCGTCTACGTCCCGTACGCGATCAGCTGGGTCCACGAACGCGTGTCGCCGGAGGCGCTGACGGACGTCCACTACCACGAGATTTCTCACATGCGCGAGCTGCCGGAGCTGCTCGAGAGGCTGCACCTCGCCTCCCAGGCCGGCTGAAGCCGACGTTACAGGATCGTGTATGCTGCGCGCCGGGATCCCAAACAGATACTGACAGGAGCGTTCGCATGCGTACTCGGCTGGCCTTTTTCCTACTCCTCTTCCTGGGAATCCACACGGTCGCCCTCGCACAGCAGATCACGACCGGCGTGATCCAGGGCACCGTCACTGACGCCACCGGCGCCCTCCTTCTAGGCGTCACCGTCGACGCGGTCAACGTCGGCACCAACCTGACGAGAACACAGACCACCGGAGGAGACGGGCGGTTCGTGTTCCTGCAGCTCCCTCCCGGCACCTACCGCCTGACGTTCAGGCTCCCGGCGTTCGCCTCGCTGGTGCAGGAAGACGTGCCGCTGACGGTGGGACAGACGGTGACGCTCCCGGTCGCCATGAAGGTCGGCGCCGTCACCGAGACCGTCACGGTCACAGGTGGCACCAGCGTCGTCGATAAGACCCGGACGGCTGCGGCCACGACGCTCGGCACGCTGACGGTCGAGAACATCCCCAACCTCGGACGCAAGTTCGAAGACCTGCTAACGCTCACCCCCGGCGTCTCGATCGTGCAGGGGCCCGACGGCGACGAGATCACCTTCGCCGGGCAACGCGGGATCTTCAACAACATCAGCCTCGACGGCGGCGACTACAACAACGGGTTCTTCGGCGAACAGGCCGGCGGGCAGCGCGCGGCGGTGGACATCACGCTCGAAGCGATCAAGGAATTCCAGGTGATCGCAACCGGCGCCCCCGCGGAATTCGGCCGGACTGCGGGGGGCGTCGTCAACGTCATCACGAAATCGGGGACGAACAAGAAAAGCGGAAGCCTGTTTCACTTCCAGCGCCTTGCCGCACTGACGGGAGACCTTTCGGACGGCACGCGCCTGGAAGATTTCCGGCGCGAACAATTTGGCGGCACCTTCGGCGGTCCGCTGAAAACCGACAAGGCGTTCATCTTCGCCGCGCTCGAAGGAATCACCGGCAACTTCAAGCGCCCGAACCTCGGCCGGCAGGTCGGCGACACCGCGTGCCCCGTGGCGAACCCGGGCATCCAGCAGCACGAGGCCCTGATCAACGCGAACGGGGACTGTCAGCGGACGGCGCTGCTCTCCTTCTTCCAGACACGGTTCAACCAGAACGAGGCGAGTCCGATCGAGCACCCGGTCCGGACGATCTCTCTTCTGACGAAGATCGATCTGGTCGCCAACGCCAAGAACAACGTCTCGGGTTCCTGGAACTTCAATCACTCCAGGAAGGAGAACGAGACGTTCGACGTGGCGACCTACGGTTCCTCGGCCAACGGCATCGAAGGCAATCCCGCCCGCATCAACGTCGTCAATCTGAACTGGTTCACGACACTCTCGTCCCAGACGCTGAACGAAGCGCATTTCACGTACTCCCGCGAGAACCGGCCGCGCACGGCGGTGGCCTCCCCCATCGCGGCCGACACCGGGATGGGGTTCGTGCCGACGTTCCGCTTCGGCAACCCGTTCTTCCTCCAGCCGAATGTCGACGAGCTGATCTGGCGGACGCAGCTGAAGGACAACGTCTCGCTGATTCGCGGATCGCACACGATCAAGATCGGCGGCGAGTGGATGCACACGCTCAACGACCAGGTGTTCCGCGGGTTCTTCTCCGGCCGCTACATCTTCGACAGCGTCGCGGGGTTCCTGCGCTACGCGTCTCCCCCGGCCGCCGGCGGGTTCGGGCCGAACACGGTGTTATGTGCGAACGGTTTGTACGTGACGTACCCGACCGCGTGTGCCAGCGGCCTGGCGCCGTTCGGCGGTCCGCTGCTGCTCTACCTGCAGGGGGCTGCGCTCGACGGTCCGGCGACCGATGCCACCGGTGCCTCGAACATTACCAATGAAGAGTTCTCGCTCTTCGCGCAGGACCAGTGGCAACCGCGCGCCAACCTGACGATCAATTACGGGCTGCGGTGGGACGCGCAGCTCATGCCCGAAACCATCGATCCCGCAACCACGGCGTATGGACGGTTTCTGAACGACCCAGCGTTCCCGTCCGACGGCACCATTCCGGATCAGTGGACGATGTTCCAGCCGCGAGCGGGGGTCGCCTGGGACGTCATGGGAACCGGCCGTTCGGTGCTGCGAGGCAGCGTGGGCATCTACTCCGCGAGGCAGAACATGCTGTCGCAGGTCGGGTCGGTGACGACCAACGGCGTGCAGCAGCAGACGATCTTCGTCAACACCGGGCTGCTGACGGCGTTTGGGGCGCCGACGCCGACATGGCCGGGCGTGCTGCCGGTCTCGGCGGTGCCGCCCGGACAGTTTCCGCTCTTCAGCGGCGTCCGCGTCTTCCACCGCGACTACAAGAACCCGCGCATCTACGCATACAACGTCGCCTACGAGCAGCAACTGATGGCCGACTGGGCCGCCTATGCCGATTTCACATGGACGGAGGGACGCAATCTGACGCGGTTCCTCAATTACAACCGCACGCCTGGTACGTGCTGCAACGAGGGGCCCGGCACGGGTAACACGTTCGCGTATGGCCCGGGGCCGTGGGATCCGTTCCTCGGCGAGGTGATGGTGGCCAACAGCTTCGGCGAGTCTCGCTACCGTGCCGTGACGATCGGTATCCGGAAGCGGTTCTCCGAAGGGTACCAGCTCGAAGGCAACTACGTGCTCGCGAAGGATGAGGACAACGACTCGAACGAGCGCGATCCATTCACCGACCGCAGCTTCAACTTCTTCGATGCCGAGAAGGATTGGGGGCCCTCGGACCGCGACATCCGGCACAAGGTGAACCTGTTCGGGTATTTCACGCTCCCGGCCGGCATCCGCGCGAACGCGCGCGTCCAGGCGCGGACGGCGCAGCCGATCACCCCCAGTCCGCGTGTCCTCAACGGCGTTGACCGTGGACGCAACAGCGAGCGCAAAGACAACGAGTTCTTCAGCTTCGACTGGCGCCTCTCGCGTGCATTCAAGGTCGGCGGCGTGGAGATCATGCCGATCATCGAGATGTTCAACACGTTCAACAACGCGAACAACATCAACCCGCTCAGCACGCCGGCGCTGTTTGATTTCTCTGGATTCCTGCGAACCGGCGTCGGGGATCCGCGCCAGGCGCAGATTGCGGTCAAGGTGGTCTTCTGAGTGGTTATAATTCCGCATGACTCTCCCTCAGCGTTACTCGACAGTCGCCGCCAGCGTGCTGGTCTTCACTCTCGTAGCGAGCGCCGCCCTCGCGCAGACGGCGGCGCCGCAGACAACGCCGCAACCCGCGGCGGTGCAGAATCCGCTTCTCAAGGAGGCGACCGAGCTCGCGGGCGCCGGGAAGTACGGCGACGCCCTCGCGCAGTTCCGTAAAGCGCTGGCCGCAGATCCCGCGCTCGTCAGCGCACAGCTCGGCGTAGGCCGGATGCTCGACATGATGGGTCAGTACGCAGAGGCGCGCCAGGAGCTGGCGAAGGCAATCGAGATGGCTGGCCCGCAGGCAAAAGACGAAGCGCGGACCACCATGGCAGTTTCGTATGCGTTCGAGTCCAGGGCAGCGGATGCGGCGAAGTACTACGAGCCGGTATTCAACGACCGCGTCTCGGCGGCGAATTTCAACGGCGCAGCCGCCACGGCAAATGCGATGGCGCGCGTGTATCTCGAGTCGGGCGACCTGGCGAACGCAGACAAGTGGTATCGAACAGGTTACGAGACCTCGAAGAAGATCGCGGACCTGAAGCCTCCGCAGGTGGATCTCTGGCAGATGCGCTGGTTGAATGCCCAGGCGCGGATCGCGGCCCGCCGCGGAAACGCAGCAGAAGCGCGCACGCATGCCGCGGCGATGAAGGCGCTGCTCGACAAGGGAGAGAATCCCAACGAACAGCCGCAGTACCACTACCTGGCCGGCTACGTCTCCCTCGAGGGTGGGGACCACGACACGGCGAT
>JACDCA010000312.1 GCA_013694635.1 Acidobacteriota bacterium
CCTTGGCGACCACCTCGGCAATCTCGACGATCTCTTCCTTGAGTTCGACCTTCCCTCGCGCAATGCGCGAAACGTCGAGGAGATCGTCCACCAGACGCGTCAAGTGATTGACCTGGCGCTCGATGACGGTGCGCTCTCGCTCCAGCCCGTCGCTGCCGCGGAGCTTCATCAACTGCAAAGCGGTCAAAATTGGTGAGAGCGGATTCCGAAGCTCGTGGCCCAGCATGGCGAGGAATTCGTCCTTGGCGCGATTGGCGGATTCGGCAGCCTCGCGCAATTCGTCAAGTTGATTACGCGCCAGCACCTGCTCGGTCACGTCCGATGCGATGACAAAGATCCCCTCGATCTCGCCTTCGGCATTTCGGAATGGGGAGTAGACGAAGTTGAAGTAGACGATCTCGGTCGATCCTTCTCGCCGTGTGAACCGTGCGGCCGTCTCCTTGCCGACGTAGGCAGTGCCGGTGCGGAACACCTCGTCCAGCAGCGAAGGAAAAACCTGGTCGCGCAGTTCTGTCAAGACATCCAGCAGCGGACGGTTCAGCAGCTCGTCCTCCGGGTGTCCCCAGATTTCGCAAATCGGCGGATTGGCGAGCTCGACCACGTGATCCGGTCCCCGGAGGATGGCGATCAACGTCGGCGCCTGCATGAACAACGAGTAGAGCAGTCGCTTCTGGAGTTCCGCGTCCTGCCGCGCGAGCCGCTCACGCTCACGCAACTCGATATTGGCGTCCGCTGTTCGTCGCTCGGTCTCGACATCGGTGTTGGTGCCAAACCAATGGACGACGTGGCCGCGAGAATCGCGAACCGGATTCACGCGCGTGAGAAATCGGCGGAAGCTCCCATCAGCGCTGCGCAGCGGGAACACCATCTCGAACGGGGTCCCGCTATCGATGGCCTGATGCCAACGCTCCTTCACCTCCGGAAGCGTCGCCGGGTCGTGCACCCGTTCCCACCCCCAGCCTTCCATGTCGGCCGGTGTCGTGCCCGTGTAGTCGTACCACTGGTCGTTGTACCAGTAGATCCAGCCGTCGGGTCGAGCCATCCACGCCAGATTCGCGATGGAATTGGCCAGCGCCCGGAACAGATGCTCGCTCTCACGCAGGTCGTGCGTCACTCGAGTTCGCTCGATCGACTCCCAGCAGCGACCCGCGACCCGTTGCACGAGTTCGACTTCGCCCGGTTGCCATTCTCGAGGAGTGGCCGTGTGCACCGCCATCGCAGCGACGAAGCGCCCCTGCTTCAGAATCGGAACACAGATCACCGCGCGAATGGCGGTCATCCCGTACGAGGCACGGTCCGCGGCGGCAATCCGTGGATCGAGGTCGCTGTCGGCAACGATGTACGGTTCGCCCGCCCGCATCAATCGGAGGCATTCTTCGCCGAACTGCCCGAACGTGTAACGGCCGACGATGCTCTCGACACCGCTGGTGTAGTTTCCGGTCAGCAGGAATGTGTCTTCGTCCTCCTCGACCGTCGCGTAGGCGCAACGATTGACCGCCAGGTGCTCCCCCAGCGCGCGCGCGGCGGTCAGCGTAATGTCCTGAGCGTCGGACAGTTGTCGGACCGCGTCATCGAGTTTGACGAGGAAGCGATCGCGGGCCTCGAGGATCTTGCGTCGAGAGATGTCCCGCGCGACCTTCGAAGCGCCGACGATCTGGTTCGATGCGTCGCGAATCGGTGAGATGGTGAGGGAAATGTCAATGCGGCGGCCGTGCTTCGTGAGTCGCACCGTCTCAAAGTGCTCGATCCGATCACCGCGAACGATTCGCCCTAGGATCTGGCGCTCCTCATTGCGACGCTCGGGCGGGAGCAGCATCGTGACCGGTTGCCCGATGGCCTCACTGGCGGTGTATCCGAACAGGCGCTCAGCCCCTTTGTTCCAGGAAAGGATGATGCCCTGGAGTGTCTTGCTGACGATGGCGTCCTCTGAGGATTCGACGATCGCGGCCAGATGCGCCCGGGCGAGGTCCGTGATTTTCCGTTCGGACACGTCGCGAAACACCAGCACCGCACCGACCGTCGCTCCCGATTCGTCCCGAATCGGTGCGGCACTGTCGTCGATCGGGTGTTCTCCACCATCCCGAGCGAGCAGAACCGTGTGGTTGGCCAACCGGATGATCGTGTTGGTCTGCAGCGCACGGATTGCAGGGTTGTCTACCGGCTGGCGTGTTCCCTCGTGGACGATCCGGAACACGTCCGTCAGAAGATGCCCAAGGGCGTCGGCTTGAGACCAGCCGGTCAGCGCCTGCGCCACGCCGTTTATAAAGGTCACGCGACCCTCGGCATCGGTGGTGATCACCGCGTCGCCGATGCTGGCGAGCGTAATCCGCAGCCATTCCGACTGCTGACGCAATGCCTCCTCGGCACGCCGGCGCGCGACGAGAATGCTCTGGGCATTTTGCAGGGCGACGGCCTGAAGCCCTGCCTCTTCGTCGCGTTCGGATGTCACTACGTACCCTTCAGCCGTTTGCTGGCGAGCGCGGTTCCTTCGACGCGCGCCCGGATCTTCGCGAACGCCGTCTCCCGGGTGGTCGTGGTGTCGTCGCAGAATGGCGAGAAGCCGCAGTCGTCGCACGTGCCCAGTTGCGCGAGCGGAATGTACTCGGCGGCCTCCAGCAGGCGGTCGCAGACCTCCTCCGGGGTCTCGATTCGTGGATCGATGGGATTGATCACCCCGATGAACACGACCTGGTCAGGCTTGAGGTGGTCGCGGATGATCTTGAGTACGCGGACGCGATCCTTCTCGCCGGCCAGAGCGACGTAGAAGCATCCGGCCATGAGCTCGAACAGGCTGGGGAGTAACGCCGCATAGTCGACGTCCGCGCTGTGGGTGGAATCACGGTCACCGCCAGCGCACGTGTGAACACCAATGCGCGTGCGGTCCTCGGCCGAAAAGCGAGACAGCGCGAGATTGTTCAGGTCGATGAACCGGTGCAGCAGCTCGCCCGATGGATCGATCTTGATAGCGAGCCGCCCCTCCGTGAAGTCGACCTGTACGCGGTATGCCCCCTTCCGCAAGCGGTTACGGACTTCCGTCTCGTGCTCGCGCAAGAGGTCTTCGATGAACTGCTCGCGGGAGTACCCAGGGATCTCCTCGGGCGGATACATCAAGCTCAAAGCCGAGGGGGAGATGACGGCCTGCTTCACCGGCCGGTGCGCGTATTTGAGCGCCAGATCAAGGTATCGGTCCGCGTACGTCTGGTATCGGAAGGGCCCAGCCGTCAGCCGGAGCATGCGCCGGACGTGGCCCGCGGAAAACGGGATCTGAAACCCGTCCGGAGCGGTGTTGGGAAGTCCCTGAACGCAGTAGGTCCAGAAGTTCTGATATTT
>JACDCA010000335.1 GCA_013694635.1 Acidobacteriota bacterium
CCCGGGCCGAGCTACTGGCAGCTTCAGACCGATTACACGATCACCGCGCGGCTCGACCCGGCCACCCACACGATCACCGGCGAAGAAACGATCGCGTTGCGCAACAACAGCCCGCAGGAGCTCACGCAGATCCTGCTTCGGCTGGATCACAACATCTTCCGCGGGCTCGTGCCGCGCGGCGGTTCGGTGCCGGCGGAAAACACCGACGGCATGATTGTGACGCGCATCAGCGTCGACGGCGAAGCCGCCGAGCTCGGCCCTGCGCCGTCCGGCGGCAGAGGACAGTCGCCTAACACCGGGCGCCGATTGTCCGCCTCCGCGCTGGATCAGACGCTCGCGCGCATCACGCTGTCGAAGCCCGTGGCAGCGAAGTCGGTCGCGAAGCTCGAGATCGCGTGGCGGACGAAACTTCCAGGCGGAACCGGCGGCCGCGGCCACCGCATGACGCAGCGCTGGGACGACACGCTGTTTCAGCCGACGCAATGGTTCCCGCGGGTTGCGAAGTACGACGACCTGCGCGGCTGGGACACCAGCGTCTACCTCGGGCCCGCGGAGTTCTACAACAATTTCGGACGCTTCGACGTGAAGATCGACGTCCCGGGAGGATGGATCGTCAGCGGAACCGGGGTCCTGCAGAATCCACAGGACGTGCTCACGGCCAAGGCGCGCGAACGTCTCGCGCGCGTGCTCGATTCAGACGACGAAATCACCATCGTCGGCGCGGACGAGGCCGGCCCGGGTAAGGCAACGGCAGCCGGCGACCGCCTCGTCTGGCATTTCGTCGCCGACATGGTCAACGACTTCGCGTGGGCGACGGCAAAGAACTACGTGTGGCGAGCAACCCGCGCGACGATTCCCGGCAAAGGTCCGATCCCGATCCACATGGTCCATCTGCCCGAGCGCGCGAACATGTTCGCGAAGGCCGGGCCGATCACGCGCCACGCGCTGGAGTTCTATTCGAAGCTGTGGGTGCCGTATCCGTTCCCGCAGCTGACGCTGCAGGATGGGCCCAGCGCCGGAATGGAATATCCAATGGTCATCAACTCCAACCAGGGGGCTGCCGATCACGAAGCCGCGCATCAGTGGTGGCCGATGCTGGTCGGCACCAACGAGACGTGGTACGGCTGGATGGACGAAGGCTTCGACGAGTACATGAACATCCTGTCGGATGCCGACGCTGAGGGCATCCCGGCAAAGCTTGACGGGCTCGGCCAGAGCTACGGACGCACCAGCGGCAATGAGGAAGAGCCGCCGATGATGTGGGCGGCGAACCTTGCCGGCAACATGTACGGCTTTCAGACCTACTCCAAGGCTCCGCTGATGCTGTCGATGCTCGGCGGCATCGTCGGTGACGATGCGGTGCAGCGGGCGATGCGCGAGTACACGAAGGTGTGGAGCTTCAAGCATCCGTCGCCGTGGGATTACATCTTCTTCATGAACAACGCGCTGGGGCAGGACCTGAACTGGTTCTGGTACTACTGGTTGTGGACGACCGAGTCCGTCCACGGATCCATCGCCAACGTCACGCCGGCCGGAGCGCGCACCACGGTCACCGTGCGGCAGGATGGCGAAATGCCTTCGCCTGTCGTTATGAAGGTGCAGTTCGCGAAGACCGGCCCTGCGATCAAGCCGATGGCCAACGCAAAGATGCTGGACGACGCGACGGCGCTCGTGACATGGCCGGTGGACGTCTGGTTCAACGGCAGCCGGACGTTCCAGGCAGTTCTGGATTTCGGCGCGAGGCCGATCGAAAAGATCACCCTCGATCCGTCCGGCCGCTTCCCCGACAAGAACCCCGCGGATAACCAGTGGCCCCGGAAGTGATAACAGGAGACCAGGAGATCAGGAGCTCTTTTGGTTAAGGCAAATCAGGAGTTACTTGAGATCAGGGCCTCCTGATCTCGTGGCCTCCTGGTCTCCTGCTGTCTTGAAAACAAGAGAGCTCCTGATCTCCTGATCTCCTGCGAGCCTCACGGGGTGATATCCGCCCGGTACTCCCCGAGGAACGTCATGATCATCGACGCTTCCACCATGTCCTTCGCACGGTAGCGGATCGAGTGGGAGTCGGTGCGTTCGAAGAGCGGCAGATACGCGAGGACCTCCGCGGGCATGTAGTTCTTGAAGCTGACCTCGACGGTCACGGGCGACTGGACCTTGTAGGCCTTGAACTCCTGGCGACGCCCAAGCGCGGCGCGGACGCGCTCGCCGATCAGCGCGTACGAGGCCTGGGGCGTGATCGTGTTCGCGGAGTGGAAGCCGAAGCTGCGCTTGGTTTCGGCCGCCTCGATGTTGCCGACAAGCTTCCGTACTTCCGCAATCGCCGCATCGTCGCCCGACATCATCACAACGGGCACGCCGAACTGCCCCGCGATCGCCGCGTTCCAGGATCCTTCGGTCATGTTCACGCCGTTGAGTGCGACGCGCGTCAGATTCGCGCTCGAGAAGGTGTGTGCGCGCACGCCAGCAGGGTTATTGGTCCCGGCGTGGTAGCCGATGAAGATCGCCGCGTCGACGGCGTCATCGATGCCCGCCACCATGCTCAGACGGCGAGGCCAGGAGCGGATCACACGAACATCCGCGGGAAACTGGTCGATCAGCAGGTTCTGTCCGTTACCGTGCGAATCCGCGACGACGATCTCGGTGGCACCGGCCGCCTTCGCCGCCTCGATCGCCGCGAGCGCCTCCCGTGTCATGAATTCACGGAAGCGGCCGTACTCGAACCCGGTGGGCCCGAGTTGCTCGCCGGTGACGACGCCGGCGATGCCTTCCATATCAACCGAGATGTGAACCTTCAGCTTGCGCGGCTGCGGGCCGGACGCGGATGGGGCCATCGCTGTGACGGCCAGTGTGACGAAGAGCAGCCCTGCGAACCGCGCCTTATACCAACGCATGTATCACTCCTATCAAGAAGTTCTGAAGGTTCCTTAAGTTTGCCTGAATTCGTCACTTCCGCTGACGAACTGGAAATTCGCCATGCTAGCGTAGCGGCGAGATGATTTCCGCCGCACTTTCCCTGCTCGAGGCAGTCGTTTCTACCTCCGGGCCCGTTTATCGCGGGATCGACCGCAATCTGCGCGTCGACATTCCGCGGATTGAGGTCTCGATCGCAATCGACGGAGAGCTCTCCGAGCCTGTCTGGGAGCAGGCCGCACGTCTGACCGGCTTCTCGCAGTATGCGCCTGACGATGGGCGGGCAGCGACTGACGAAACAGAAGTGCTCGTCTGGTATTCCCCGAGCGCCATTCATTTCGGTGTTCGCGCGCATGGCAGACCGGGCACGGTTCGCGCGACCCTGGCTGATCGCGACCGCATCGACAACGACGACTGGATCCAGATCTACCTGGGTACCTTCAATGACGGGCGGCAGGCGAGCGTCATCGGTGTGAACC
>JACDCA010000339.1 GCA_013694635.1 Acidobacteriota bacterium
ACCCAGCGCGGGCGCCTACGCCTTCTTCCTGCTCGGAGCGCTCGGTCAGTCGGGCAGGCGAGTTCGCGAGATTCCCGAACAACCGTATCCTCCTATCGATCTCCGCAGCGCGCGTGAGGTTCAATCCAGCTTCTGATGGGTTCGGAACGCCGGCAGCCGGAACTGTGACGACGAGCCGGTTCGAACGTTTGCTCTTCATCGGTTTCCTGGTTCCGGACGCTGATGTGGACCACGTTTTCGAAGGGGAGAGACACCCGCAGATCTCGGCGGTTCGCTTCCAGCACCGGCTCCTGCAAGCGCTGACCTGCGGTGGAGCCACCATAGAGGCGGTGACGACGCCGCCGATCGCGCCGTACCCACGCAGTCGCCATTGGTGGGTGACGGGTGCCGAGTATGAACTCTCTGGCGTCGGGGTTCGTGGCCGGCAGATCTCGGGCCCGAACCTGCCCGTGGTTCGTCTCTTCGTGCGACTGATACAGTCCGTGCGTCACGGCCTGCCGGCACTGCGGCAACCCTGTGAAGGTATCCTGGTCTATTCGGTGCACACGCCGCTGCTCGCAGCTGCGCTTGTGCTGAAGCGGCTCCGCCGTGTTCCGGTGTTCGTGTTCATCCCCGATCTGCCCACTTTCATGGGTGGCCCTTCCAATCCGCTGAAGCGGCTCATGAAGCGGATCGACGACGTTCTGATTCGCCGCCTGCTCGGCCACACCGACGGTGCCTTTCCTATTACCGAGGGGATCGGTCGCGACTGGCTCGCCCGCGGGCCCAGGTACTCTGCCGTCGAGGGTGTCTCCGACGAGGCGGCCGCTGTGCTTTCGGGAGCGAGGGCGAATGGCGCATATATTTTCCGCGGTGCGCATCGGCCTCGGCTGCTTTACACGGGTGCGCTTTCTGAGGTCATTACGTTCGCGCATGCCTTCCACAGGTCGGCTATCGACGCGTCACTTGTGTTCATGGGCGGCGGCGAAGAGCTCGACCAACTGCAGAAACTGTCCGCAGTGGACCCGCGCATCGCTGTAAAGCCCTTCACAGTTGGCGCGGAATTCGCCCGGGAGGTGGAGCGTGCCGACTTCCTACTCAATCCTCGCGACCCGAGCTGGACAGGCGCCGCGTACTCGTTTCCTTCGAAGCTGTTCGAATACCTGCAGGCGGGGAAACCCATCATCTCAACACGACTGCCCGGGATTCCGGCTGACTATTTCACCATCTTCCGGCCAGTGGACCTGACCGACCAGCGCTCGTTCGACGCGAGTCTCGAGAGCGCGGTTCGTGTGGAGGAGGATCCAGAGCGCGTCTGGGCGGCTGCTGAACTGCTCGGCCAGCGCCTGACCAGCGCCTCAGTAGGCGCCAAACTTCTCAACTGCATGCGGGAGTGGACCGCGTAGCAGTCGGATCGCGGCAGCGATTGGTGCATCCTCCTGACCAGAAAACTGCGGTATCGTAATCGCGCTGAATGGCTGCAATGGAGCTTGGACGTGTGCTGATTCTCGGCGGGGGAGGGATGCTGGGGCACAAGCTGGTGCAGGCCTTCTGCACGGAGTTCGAAACATGGACCACCCTTCGCGGCGCTGCACGCGAATACGCGCGCTACGGGCTGCTCGATCCCAGCCGAGTCATCGAGGGCATCGATGCGCATAACTTCGACCACCTGATCGCGGCGTTTGCCAGGGTCCGGCCCAACGCTGTTATCAACTGCATCGGCATCATCAAACAGCTGCCGAGCGCACGCGATCCGATCCTCAATCTGACGATCAATTCACTACTGCCGCATCGCCTGCAGCAGTTGTGTCGATCCAGCGGTGCGCGCCTGATTCATTTCAGCACCGATTGTGTCTTCAGCGGACGCAAGGGGTGTTACACGGAAGACGATCCGTCGGACGCCCTCGACCTGTACGGACGAACGAAGTTCCTCGGCGAGACCTCGGGCGAAGGAGCGCTGACGATCCGCAGCTCGGTGATTGGCCGCGAGTTGCACACCACCACCGGCCTTGTGGAATGGTTTCTGTCGCAGCGGGGACGTGTCGTCCAGGGGTATACTCGGGCGATTTATTCGGGGTTCACGACGACGATGATGGCGCGAATCGTCCGTTCCATCCTTCTCGATCACCCGGCGCTGTGCGGCACGGTGCAGGTGTCGTCGGCACCGATCAGCAAGTACGAGCTGCTGGGTCTGCTGCGCGAGGCGTACGGTGTCACGATGGATATCGTGCCCGACGACACAGTGCAGATGGATCGCTCGCTCGACTCCTCGCGGTTCCGGGCGCTGACCGCGTTCGTCCCGCCATCGTGGGTCGACATGGTCGGCGAGATGGCGTCCGACGCGCCCCCCTATGAGCGCTGGCGAGGAAGTCGCCGCGACGCGACGCGCTAGCCCCGGGAGAAACGCCACAGGATGTTTGCCACCAAGACGCTTCTGATCACCGGCGGGACGGGCACGTTCGGGTCGGCTTCGAAGGGCTGATCACGATGATGGTGGACGCTGACCTCGAGCGACATTCGCGCGCGGTGTCAACGAGAGCATGAATAACGTGCTCGAGCAATCGCCACGCCTCATGGTGACCGGTGAGCGGCACTATACGGGCCGCGCGGACGTCTGCGCTTCAGCAGTACAATGACGCGCGGTTCGTGAAGAGTTACGCGATGCCCGGTCGAACCCCGAAGCTCCCTGACGTCAACAGTCTGCCGTTGCTGTGCGGGCCCCCTCGACTTGCTCGCTACCTCCTCGGATCGACGTTCCTGGTTTACTTCGTTGGCACCGCGCTGCTCTATTTTTTCGGTCCGTGGCAATATCCAATGGCCTTAGGGCGGGGCCGCCTCATTGCGTTCGTGATCGCGGCACATACGGCATTCGCGGTGGGATATTTTTTCGGTGTTCGCGGCATGCCGCGCGCAGCTGGCCGCACGCTTCCCGTCGAGACGCTCGTGCTTTTTTCAGTAGCGATACAACTCGCACTGCTCCTCCCCACCTCTCATTTTGCAACAGGCCATTGGATTCCGAATCCGTGGCGAGCCGCCTCCAATCTCGGTGCCGTGTACACGGACAGTCTCCATCGACGCTCGACCGAAATGCCTTATGTGAACTACATCCGCATTCTGCTTTCGCCCATCTTGGTCGTTGCTGTCCCCTTGGGGGTCTTCTACTGGGACAGGCTCCATCGCTTCACGAAGTGGTTGTTTGCCGTCTCGGTCATCGGCACACTGGCGCTGTATGTCGCGATGGGCACGAATTCGGCCGGGGGTGAGTGGATGGGGCTGTTTCCCTGGTTAGTCGTCGCAAGCCATATCGCCGGGGTCCATCGGCTCGATCGCAAGGGCTGGATGCAGGCGGCAGCCGTTCAGTGCCTGTCGATCGTCTTCTTTGGCGTCCTGTTCAGCGCGTCGATGGTGCAGCGCAGCGGATCGTTCGTGCAGACGGGTTTGATGACGGGTATCGGTGCAAAGCTGGAACGCCAGCCCGGGGTGGATGCGGAGCCTCGTCGAGCCCTGCGCGATGGAGACCTGAGGGATCGTGCCCAAGCCGCGACTCGCAAGGCGATCGGCCGCGAACTCACCGAGGAGGAAATGCGGAAGCTGAGCCTTCCGCAAGACCGCGTCCACCTTCGCGGGACCACCGCTGCCACTGAATCCAAGGCCGCCCCACGGGTGACGGCGCCGTCGGGATCCAGATCGGGTCTTCAAGGCCTGGCAGCGTATTTTTCGCAAGGATACTTCGCGGTTTACCTCAGCTTGGCCGAGCCATTTGTGCCCTGTTACGGAGTGGGCAATTCCGTGTTCCTCCAACGGCAGATGGCAAGGCTCACCGGCAATCAGCGATTTCTGGAGTGCTCTTATCCCGTTCGCATCGAGAAGCGGGGCTGGAGCGCTTCGGTCTACTGGGCGACCATCTATCCCTGGATCGCTTCCGACGTCACCTTTCCCGGGACCGCCGCGATTGTGTTTCTTATCGGATGGCTGTCGGCCCGCGTGTGGCTCGACGTGCTGGGAGGACAGAATCCGTTCGCGGTCGTCCTGCTGGCCCCCATTCTGCTGATGCTCTATTACTTTCCGGCGCATAATCGCATGCTGCAAACGGGGGAGGGCGTTGTGGCAGTTCCCGCGCTCCTGCTCGCGTGGCTTCTGACGAGCCGGCGTGCTGTTCTGCCCGGTTGAGCGACTCGGTAAGCCGCGCGGCGCGGCTGTTCCTGGGCGCCGCGCTTCTGACTTCCTTCGCAAGACGTCGGCCTCGACCCCGCGTTTCTGCGTCCCTCGGAAGTCGATCTTCTCATCGGCGACGCGAGCAGGGAACGCGCCGAGCTGGGTGCCGAAAAGTCGGTCGAAGGGCTCATCAAGATGATGGTGGACGCCGACATCGAGCGGCGCTCGCGTATCGCCGCGAGCGCCGATAAGCGCTGACCACTTCGACGCCTGGGCGCATGCAGCGACAGAGCCGGCGGCGCGCGGCGCTGACAACGCTCGGTGGCACCGGCGCGACCGTCGCCATCACCATCGCGCAGGCCTTCCTTCTGATCCCGCTGTGCCTGACCTACCTCGGGACGCATCTGTATGGGGCCTGGCTCGGAGCCTCCGAGTTGTTGATCTGGCTACAGATCCTCGACATGGGTATCCCCAATCTGATGACGCAGCGCATCGGCGCGTCGGTCGGTCAGAACGACGACGGCGCGGTGGCGCGATGGTCTGCCACCGGATTGTGGGTGCTCGCCGCGATCGGAACGGCCCTGGCCGCAGTGGCGATGCTCTCTGCCCCTCTGGTCAGAGTGTGGGCACAGGTGCCGGCAAGTGAGGCCGACGCCTTCACGGGTTCCTTTCGGCTCGGCGCCATCGCCAGCGCGATGGTGCTCTGGTACCACGGCGTGCTGGGCATATCCCGCGGCGTCCAGATGACGGGCGTGGTCAACGCGTGTCAAGTGGCGGCCGCTGCCAGTGGGCTTGTGGTGGCGGCGGTGTTACTCCTCGGTGGTTTCGGAGTGTGGTCGCTGGCGTTCGGGCTTCTCGCGAGAGGACTGATTTCACTCGCCGGAGCCGGAGTGTTCCTGATCACGGCTCACAAGGCCGCAGGCCTCCGGCTGGAGCGGCCGTCGATGCCGGTGTTGCGGGAGATGGTCGCCCTGGCACCATCGCTCGGGGGCGCGAACGCCGGATACCTGCTCGCGAACAACAGCGAGGTGCTGCTCGTCACCACCATGTTCGGCCCCGTGGCCGCCGCGGTGTATTCGTTGACCCGTCGCGCAATGGACGGAGTGCGGG
>JACDCA010000340.1 GCA_013694635.1 Acidobacteriota bacterium
GGATGGCGGACCGCGTGTCGCTCCAGGTCCAGACCGCCGGCGGTAAAGCCGGCGAGAACGGCGAAAGCACCCGGACGTGGCTCGCGCCGCTGGTGCAGAAGACGTCGCTGCCCGAGCTGATGGCTGCGATCCTTCCCGAAGTGGCGACCGACGTCGCGTGGCAGTCCGTTCATCCGCGCGGCGTGCGCCGGGAGTTCGCCGGAATGATGATCGTCGTGCTGCCGATCTTCGCGGCGCTGATATGGGCGGTCGGCTGGCGGGCGCTCATCGTCCTGCCGATCCTGCTCGGCTGGTCGCTGCTGTACGCGCAACGCACTGTCGCCGCCCTCCGCTGGGGGCTGTCTAACGACGCCGTGCACTTCGCTAGCGGATGGATCTGGCGCAGCGTGCTGGCTGCGCCACTGACGAAAGTGCAGGTCGTAGCACGCCACGAAGGACCGTTCGACCGCCGGCACGGGATGGCGCGTGTGTCCGCCGACACCGCGGGCCGGCAGATGAGTGGTTACTCGATCACCATTCCTTACCTCGCCGCGGCCGTAGCCGCCACGCTGGCGGAACGGCTGTCCGCCGCCGCGGCGCGCACGCCGTTCCGCTGGTAAGCGACCGTCCCGGCAACACACCGGACCGGCTAGATCGCCGAGACGAGCCTCCCGTCAATGTGAACCGACCCTCCGGCTGCGTCACCGCTTCTCCGGTGACGCGCCGCTGCCGGCCCCGTAGGGGCGCCGCACCGGCACATGGCCGCGCTTGTAGACCAGGATCGTGCGGACGAACTCGATCACGACGATGTCCTCGAGCTTGTACCCGGTCGTTCTGACGCGCACGATCCCGGCGTTCGGCCGGGAGTTCGATGGCCTCGTCTCGAGCATCAGTAGGACCGTGGCAGACCGAGCACGTGCTGGCTGATGTACGCCAGGATCATGTTCGTCGACACCGGCGCGAACGGCCGCTCGAATCCGCCTCCTGGCGCCGAGGTTGTACGATACCTGGATGGGGTTGCCGATCCGTCAGTCGGTGCATCAATCGGGGCCCGCGGACTGGCGCGGCCGAATCGCCGAAGCCAAGCTGTACCGCCGAGTGCAGGACTAGCGCATGTCCCTGCGCCTCGGTGACATCGTCTACAGCAATTGCTTTCCCGTCCACTCGAAGTTCCTGGATCAGTTACCGCCGGACGGGGTCGCGCTGGTGCACGGCGTGCCGTCGGTACTGAATGAAATGCTCGCGCGCGGCGACATCGACGTCTCGCCGTGTTCGAGCATTGAGTATGCGCGTCACGCCGATCGCTATCGCCTGTTGCCGGACGTCGTGATTGGCTCCAATACGGCCGTGCGCAGCATTCTCCTCGTAGGCGCACCGCCAGACGCCCTCGACGGTGGCGTCGTTGCGCTCACGACGGCATCGGCGACGTCCGTGGTGCTGTTGAAGGTCCTGTTACGCACTCGCTGGCGGGTCACGCCGCGTTTCGTGTGGTTCGACCAGGCCAGGGACGATCCATTCGCCATGGGTGCGGAGGCGGCCCTCTACATCGGCGATCTCGCGCTCGATCCGCACCTGCACGCCGACGCACAAAGCCGCGTCGACCTCGGAGTGGAGTGGTATGCGGAAACGGAGATGCCATTCGCGTTCGCGCTCTGGCAGGCAAGCGGCGGGTCTCAGGCCGCGCTCATGGCTCTCGCGTCTGCGCTGGTCGACTCACGCGAGTACTGGAGGGTGAATCACACCGAACTGGCCACGCGCCACGCCGCGCGTTTCAATCTCGATCCCGCCGTGCTCGACGTGTATTGGCAGGGCCTGGAGTTCAACCTCGACGAGCGCATGATCGAAGGCGTGCGCACTTTCTATAAGCTGGCGTTCGAGATTGGCGAAATTCCGGCGGTACCACCGCTCGTGTGGATCTGAAGGAGTCAGATCTTGTTTTTTGCAGGATCGACTTGTTTTGGGGACACCTCGCCCGCAACTCCCTTGTGGGCGGCCCCTGCATCCTTTCCCGAGCGCCAGAGGAACCAGACGCCTGCGCTGCCGAGCGCCGCCAGCGCCCACGGCCAACGGCGCGGCTGCTTCCGTCCTTCGAGGACGCGCTCCATGTGGCGTCGCGCGCTGTCGGTCGCCGGATCCCCTTCGAAGTACACCCCGCTCATGACACACCATTCTGCCAGAGAGCGTGAATCCTCACCATCAACCTCGCGGGACACGATGCTGCCGGGAGGCGTACAGCGCAACCCCGATCAGATTCGTCAGCACGATCAGCCCCGTGATCTTCATCGCGAAGGCTGTCCGGCTGCCGACCGGAATGATCGGAAGCACCGACAGGCTGACGTACAGAACCGTCATCAGCAACCCGGACACCGCGCACAGCTTCACCCACCAGGGCGGTCGCACGTTGGCGCGCTTCAGGCCGAAGAGTGGGACCGCAAACATCGCTAGATAAGTCAGGGCATAGAAGATTCCGGCGGAGTTCCACAGCAGTTGAAACGCCTCCTGCTTCCCCACCCCGATCAACCCCAGCGTGCTGAGCAAGAGTGTCGCCGCGCCAACGAAGAAAATCGAGTTGACCGGCGTCTTGTGTTGCTCGCTCAAGCGCGTGAACCATGCCGGCAGCAGACTGTCCCATCCGGCAACCATCGGCAATCGTGTGCTGCCCGCGAAGTTGACGCTCGCCTGCGCGAACCGGATCGCCAGCATGCTGCCGAGCGTGAACGGTACGATGGCTGCGACGGCGCCGAGCGGTCCGAAGCCGATCGCGAGGAGCTGGGGAATAGGCGCGATCAGGTCGATCTGGTCGTTGGGGACGATCGCCAGCACCGAGGCCGTGCCAAGGATGAACATGAGCACGATGATCGGCGCCGCGATCGCCGTCGCCCTGGTGACGCTCTTCACGGGGTCGCGGCACTCGCCCGCATGAATGGCGACGTACTCGAATCCGCCGAACGCGCCGAACCCCATCTTGCCGAGCAAGTTCAGGCTGAGGAGCGTGGCCACCGGTGCGGTGGTCGAGAGCGGCTGAAACTCGGCCAGCAGGCCGTTGGCGACGTGGAGCCAGGGCAGGGCGATGATCATCGCGAAGATCGTCAGCATCAGGATGCCGCCGACCATGTGCACCCACTTTCCCACCTGCAGGCCGACGATGGTGATCCAGACCAGCGCCAGAATGACGAGCGCCGACGCCGTCGCGATCACCCAGTTCTCCGCCATCACCGCCGCGACGCCCGGTCCAAGAATGTAGCCCAGGTACTGTGTGAACT
>JACDCA010000363.1 GCA_013694635.1 Acidobacteriota bacterium
AGCCGCGGCTGCGTATGACGTCGCTCTACTTCGTCGCGAACTCACTGAACTATCTCGTCGCCGGCACAGGCAACCGCACCGAGCTGACCATCGGGTACTTCACCAAATACGGCGACGGCGGTGTCGATATCCTGCCGATCGGCAGCTTGTTGAAGAGTGACGTGCGGGCCGTAGCGCGCGAGCTGCGGATACCGGAGTCGATCATCGAAAAGCCGCCGAGCGCCGGGTTGTGGCAGGGGCAGACCGACGAATCCGAAATGGGTTTCACTTATGCGGAACTCGAACGGTACTTGAAGGATGGCCGCAGCGCCGTCCCCCCCGCGCTCGCCGAGCGTATCGAGCGCATGGCGCACGCCAGCGACCACAAGCGCCAGATGCCGGAAGTATTCAGTGATCAGTGATCCGTTACCCCGCTCCTACGTGCATGGACATATCGGCGGGCACCGGCGCGAGCTCGGCGGGTTCCGCGTCCCCTGCGAGACGCTGCCAGGCGTATTCGGCGCGTGAGCGCAGCCACGGATCCTCGCTCGCAAGCAGGGTTCCGAGCGCCTGCTCGGGGGTTGCGACGGGCGCGCCGACCAGAATGTTCGCCAGCCGGATCCGTTCGCCTTCTTCGACCTGGCTGTCGATCAGCGGCAGCAACACCTGCCGAAGGTCCGGCTTGAGAATGTGCTCGAGATATTCGATCGCGTTGGCCCGTACCAGCTTGTTGGACGACCGGACACCCACGTACGCATCGTGCAGCGAGTCGTCGGGCGAGAGCAGGGCGATGAGTCGGAAAATGCGTTCGAGTTCCTGCTCCATCGAGGCCTGCAACGCGGCGATGACCGCTCTGTTGGTGCCTTCCGACGCTCGCAGCGCACCAAGGAGCTGGTAGGAGCGGTAGTGCCCGGCGATCTCCGCGGCGAGGAGCAGCTCCAGCATGTCGCTGTCGAGTGCACCGGGGCGCCGCTGCTGCTTGAGTTTGTTGAGGGCGGCGATGACACGATGTCGGACGGCGGAGTCGGCATCCATCAGGGCCGCAATCAGGACGCGCTCGGCGGATTGGGTGCCGATGCGCATCAACGCCGGCGGGATTTCGCGGCGGACCTCGACGTCGAGCGCGCGGTCCGCGAGGCGGTTGGCGAGAACGTCCACCGCGTCGGCGCCAATCGCTTCGGCTGCCTGTAACGCCTGCCGCCAGACATCGGCGTCCGGGTCGTCGATGAGCGTCTTGAGCAGCCCGAGCGGCGGCTCGGGGATCATCGCCAGCACTTTCGCTGCTTCGATCCGGTCGCGGGGCTCGGTCGACGTGGCCATTGCGCCCAGGAGTGTCTGCGCCGCTTCCGGGTTGTGGGCGCGTCCGCGAGACCCCAGAAACGCCGCCATCGCGGCACGGATCGAGAATCCCTCGAAATCTCCGAGCTCCTCGATGATCTGCAGCGGATCCACGTCGCCGCGGCGGGAGATGTAGAGCAGCGCCTCGGTCCGGACCGCGGGAGCGGGGTCCTGCAGCAATGGCCGGACGGCCGCGAATGAGCCTTGATCGCCCGCCGCAGCGAGTGCGGCAATCGCGCGCTTCCGCACCTCGGCGTCGGGATGGGCGAGCAGCTGTCGCACCTGCGGCACGGCGCCAGGGAGCGGCTGCAGCGCGAGGACATCGAGCGCGTACTTGACGTCCTCGCTCGACGCGGACGAGAGCTTCGTGGCAATCGCCTCGGCGATCGAACGGTCCAGCAACGGGCGCGTGGACTGCTCGCTGTCGAGGCGATGCTTGTGGATACTCTCGCCGATCGTCCGCACGTACGCGCGGCGGATGCGCCAGGCGACGAAGAACCAGACGACGCTGAGCACGAGCGTGACTGCCGCAGTCCCGCGGAGTCCAAGCCCGAGGCCGGGAATCATGATGAACCCGTGCGTCGCGAGCCCCAGCGCAACGCCACCCGCGGCATCGGCTATACGGTTGCCGACAATGTCGATGGCGTTCTTGACTGCCAGGCGCTGGGCGGGAGCAATCGGGAGATAGAGGAGCTCGTAGGCAGCCTTGTCGACCGAAAAGCGCAATGACTGGTCGGCCGCGTTAGTAAACAGCACCGCCAGGAAGCCTGGCACCAGCAGCGTCAGTGCGCTGCCGAACCCGAGCCAGAACGGGAGCAGCAGCACCGCCAGCGCGACGCCGAAGCGCCGGAGCAGCGGGCCGGTCAGGAACAGCTGCAGCAGAAAGCCGACAGCCCCCAGGGTGAAGTTGAACGTGCCGAAGAATGCGACGAGCTTGTCGGCGTCCTGCCCGAAGCGCTCGGTCGCGACCAGACTGAGCTGGAAGTTCGTCCACTGCGTGACGATCGCGACCAGGAAAACGAGCGCGGCCAGCAATCGGAGGTAGGGCACGGCGATGATCTGACTCAGCGACTCGGTCAGGGCGCGAGGAGCTCGCGCGCGCGACTTGACGCGCGGCGCATCGCGCATCGTCAGCTGCCGCGCGGCAACGACGACGATCACCGCAGACATGAAGATGAGCGCGGCCAGCACGAGCAGCAGGTTCGCTGTGCCCCCGACCGGGCCGACGAGGACGCGGGCCAGCAGCCCCCCGGCGATCGCCCCGAACGACGCGCCCGCCCCGATCAATCCGAACAGCCGGCGCGCCTGACGGACGTCGAACAGCGAATTCGCGAAGCTCCACGCCTGGACCGGGGCGATGACGCCAAAGCAGTTCACCCAGACATAGAACACGCCGGGCAGCCACTCGGACGGCGCGAACCGGAAGGCATACCAGAAGCCCAGGACATTCAGGCTGAAGAACACGAGCGTCGCGATCGCCACCCGCCGCATCCCGATGCGGGCGGCGAGCCGGGTATAGACCGCAATGAACGACCAGAGGACGATCGGCACGGCGGCATAGACGTAGGTCAGGGCGTACGGCCCGTACTCCTTTAGAAAGAGGCTGTTGCGAATGGGCTTGGCCAGCAGGTACGCCGCGACCACGCAGGCGACGTACGAGAAAGAGAGCAGCACAGGCAGCCCTTCGCCGCTCCTGACGTCGAAGAACCGTCGAACCCGCGAGAGCATGAAGGGTAGCGAGTTTACTTCAGGTTCCACGATCGCTTAGGCTTTGCGCATGCCCCTGCTGCAGCGCCTGCTATCCCCCATCGTCGAGGTCCGCAAAGAGGAGAGTGCGGGCGTCGCCTTGATGTTCGCCTACTCGTTCCTGGCCATGACTGGCTACAACGTCCTCAAGCCGGTCACGCGGTCGAAATTCATCAGCACGCTCGGCTCCGACAACCTGCCGTACGTACTGCTGGTCGCAGGCCTGATCATCGGCGTGCTGATGACCGGCTACGCGTGGCTGATCGCACGGCTGCCGCGACGTTCGGCGCTGTCGATCACGCAGCTCGGGATGGCGGCGTTGCTTTTTGGATTCTGGTTCTTGTTTCAGAACCCCGCCACGTGGGCGTCGGTGGCCCTGTATCTGTTCGGGTCGATCCTGGGCGTGCTGCTCATAAGCCAGTTCTGGACGGTTGCCAATCTCGTCTACGACCCGCGGCAGGCCAAGCGCATCTTCGGGTTCATCGGCGGTGGCGCGTCACTCGGCGGCATCGCCGGATCCGAGATCCTCATTCGCTTCACCGACCGGATCGGCACCAACAGCATGCTGCTGATCAGTGGAACGCTGCTGGTGGCCTGCTCGGCCATCGTGTGGATAATCTTCCAGCGGACAGAGGCGCAGCCGTCGCCGGAGGCGATTGTCGCGGGCGCGAAACAGAAAGGTGTCGGTGTCGGCGAAGCGCTCCGTCTGCTGCGGACGTCGAACCACCTGCAGATCATTGCGCTGGTGATCAGTTTCGCGGCGGTCGGCGCAGCGATCATCGAGCAGCAGCTCAACATGGCGGCCTCAGCCTCAAAGGGCCAGGGAGCGACCGACGCCATCACCATTTTCCTCGCGCAGGTGCAGCGCTGGACGTCCATCGCCGGCTTCGTCATCCAGGTGTGGCTCACCAGCAAGATCCACCGCTACCTCGGCATCGGCTTCGCGCTGATGGTGCTGCCGGTCAGCCTGGGGGCGAGCGCGGTCATCATGCTGTTCAACGCCGGTCTCTGGGCGCCGGGATTTGCGCGCGTCCTCGATCAGTCGCTTCGTTACACGGTTGACAAGACGACGCGGGAGATCCTGTTTCTTCCGCTGGCCGAGGACATCAAACTCAAGGCCAAGACGTTCGTTGACGTGACCGTCGACCGGAACGCAAAGGCTCTGGGCGCACTCCTGCTGCTGGTGCTCGTCAAACCCTGGGGGTTAGGCCTCGACTGGCAGCGCCTGAGCTACGCGAGCCTGAGCGTCATGGTGTTGTGGATCTTCATGTCCATCCGCGCCCGCCGCGGGTACCTCGCGGCATTCAGAAAGAGCATCGAGCGCCGCGATCTTCAGCCGTCCGAGCTGCGCCTCAACGTCGCGGATCTCAGTACCGTCGAGACGCTGATGCAGGAACTGGCGAGTCCCGAGCCGGCGCGGGTCATCTACGCCATCGACGTCCTCGAGTCGCTCGACAAGCGCAACCTCGTCACGCCGCTGTTGCTCTATCACGAGGCGCCGGCCGTCCGTGAGCGTACGCTGCGCGCGCTTGGAGCCGGGGCGGCTGAAC
>JACDCA010000371.1 GCA_013694635.1 Acidobacteriota bacterium
GCCGCACGCTGAAGCCGTTGCTGGCGGCAGTGACCCACTCGTCCTGGATCGCCCGCCGGAACGCCGCATGGGCGCTCGGCGCGATCGATGACCCGCGCGCAGTCAACCCGCTGATGCAGTCGTTGAAGGACTCCGATCCCGAAGTTCGCGAACAGGCGGCATGGGCCCTCGGCGCCATTGGCGACAACCGTGCGCTCGACGCCTTGCTGCCGGCGCTGAAAGACGCGGAGGCGCGGGTGCGCCGCCAGGCCGCCTGGGCCATCGGCGTCCTGAGCCGGTAGCATGGGGAGCGATCTCCGCTATGCCCTGCGTTCGCTGCGGCGCACGCCCGGCTTCACCTTCGTCGTTCTGGCGACGCTCGCAGTCGGCATCGGGGCAAACACCGCGATGTTCTCGGTGGTGAATGCCGTCCTGCTGCGGCCGTTCCCTTACGAGGATGCCGACGCGCTCCTGCGGATCCGTGCCGGCACCTCGTACCTGGACCTCGTCGACATCTCGGAGCGGATCACCAGCATCAGCGGCGCCGCGGGTCATCGCGCGCAGTTCTTCGACTACAGCACCGGCTCGGAGGCGGAGCGGCTGGATGGCGTCCTGGTCACGGGGAACATGCTGCGGCTGTTCGGCGCTACTCCTCTTCTCGGACGGCTGATCGAACCGGCGGACGATCACGCCGGCGCCGAACGCGTCGTCCTTCTCAGCGCTCCGTTCTGGCGGTCGCGTTTCGGCGGCGATCCCGGCGTTCTCGGGCGTCGCCTCACGCTCAACGGTCACTCCTACTCCATCGTCGGCGTGCTCGCGCCTTCGTTTCATTTCCCGATCGCCAAGGCGGATGTGGTTGCTCCTTTCCTGCCCGAAGCGCCTCGAGAGGCTCCTGCGCGAGGCGCGCATACGCTCGCCGCGTTCGTGCGGCTGAAGCCCGGCGTCACACGTGCCGCCGCGCAGGAAGAGATGAACGCGCTCGGCCAGCAACTGGCGCAGCAGTATCCGCGGACGAACCATGACGTCCGCTTCATCCTCCATGACCTTCGGCAGAACGTGGCCGGAGACGTTCGCCAGCCGCTGGTGATCCTTCTCGCGACGGTCGCGTGCGTTCTGCTGATCGCCTGCGTCAACGTCGCGAATCTTCTGATCGCGAAGGGAGCGACGCGCCGGACCGAACTTGCCATCCGCGCGGCGATCGGCGCAACCAGAGGCCGGATCGTCCGTCAGGTCCTGACCGAGAGCCTTGTGCTCGCCGGTGCAGGAGGGTTCTGCGGTATCGGAGTCGGCTGGTGGCTGACGCGGGCCATCGTCGCCGTCGCGCCTGAAGATGTTCCGCGGCTGCAGTCGGCGTCCCTCGATGGCCAGGTGCTCGGTGTCGCAGTCCTCGTGACCATCGTCACAGGACTGGTATTCGGGACCCTGCCGGCATGGGCCGCGGCCGCCTCGGTCGCGGACGCGGCGCGCTCCGGCACGCGCCAGACACGCGGCGGGAACCGGGCACGTTCTGTCCTTCTGGTAGGAGAGGTGGCGCTGGCACTGGTGCTCGTGGTCGGTGCGGGGCTTCTCCTTAAGAGTTTTTCCGCGCTCGTCAGGCAGACGCCCGGATTCGACACATCGGAGCTTCTCACCGGCAACGTCATCCTCAACGGACCGCGCTACGCCGATGTGAGTGCGCGCTCCAGATTCTGGGATGACGTCGAAACGCGGATGCGCTCGGTGCCCGGCGTGCGCGACGTGGCGATTACGACCGACCTCCCGATCGGGGGGCAGTCCGTGTTTCACAATCTTTCGTTCGAGGGACGCGCGGTCGCGCCTGGCACCGAGCCCGAGGTGTATTACCGCGGCGTCAATGCTGCGTACTTCCGCGCGATGGGGATTCCCGTGCTCAAGGGACGGACTTTTACTTCGTCCGATCGCGCGGGCGCGCCGCTCGTGGCGATCGTGAACGACGCCTTCGCGCGGGAGTACTACCCCGGCGAGGAAGTCCTCGGCCGGCGGGTTCGGTGGGCCAGCGGGGATGGCACCTGGATCACGATCGTCGGTGTCGTCGCGGATGTGCGCGGCCTGTCGCTGGATCAGCGGGAAGTTCCTGCGGTCCATATGCCGTACGCGCAGGAGATCAACCCGTGGCGACGCTGGATGGACGTCGCACTCCGCGCCGACGGCCAGGCGAGCGTCCTGGCCCCGGCGCTGCGGCGTGAAATGCTGGCGGTCGACCGCAACGTCCCGATCACGAAGGTGCGGACGATGGAGGATGTGCTGGAGGCGTCGGTCGCGGAGCGCCGATTCAACCTGCTGCTGCTCGGCGCGTTCGCGCTCATCGCCCTGGCGCTGGCGGCGGCGGGCACCTACGGTGTGATGGCATACCTTGTCACCCAGCGCACGCGCGAGATCGGTGTCCGCCTGGCAATAGGCGCGCAGCCCGGCGACGTGTTTCGCCTGGTCGTCGGCCGCGGCCTGATGCTCGCGGCGTTCGGGGTCGTGCTCGGTCTCGCGGCCGCTGCCATGCTGTCGCGCATGCTCGAGTCGATGCTGTTCAACGTCCAACCAAATGACGCTGCCACATTTGGCGCGTCGGCCGCCGTGCTGCTGACCGCGGTGGCGCTCGCCAGCTTCCTTCCCGCACGGCGCGCGTCACGCATGGATCCGCTCGAAGCTCTGAGAAGTGAATGATGGGAACCCTGCTGCAGGATCTACGTCATGGTGCGCGGCTGCTGTTCCGGGCGCCTGGGTTCACGCTGGTCGCGGTTGCCGCGCTTGCGATAGGGATCGGCGCAAACACCGCGATCTTCAGCGTCGTCCATACCCTCCTCATCCAGCCTCTCCCCTATCGTGACGCCGACCGTCTCGCGATCCTCTGGGAGCACAACATCCCTCGCGACCGGAAGAACAACGTCATCTCCCCTGGCAACTTCATCCACTGGCGCGAGCTGCAACAGAGCTTCGACGACATCGCCGCCGTCGGTATGACGTTCAACACGACATTGACCGGTCACGGCGATCCGGTCGAGATTCCATTTCAGTACGTCAGCGCGGCGTTCTTCCCGCTCGTCGGTGTTCCCCCCGCGATCGGACGACCCTTCACGGACGCTGAGGATCGCCCTCGGGCGCGCGTCGTGGTGATCAGCGACAGGATGTGGAAGCGGCGCCTGAACGGGGATGCCGCCGTGTTGCAGAAGGGCATCACCCTGCACGGCGAGAACTACACCGTCGTCGGCGTCATGCCTCCAGGCTTCTCGTTCCTCGACAAGACGGCGGAAATGTGGCTGCCCGTGGGTTTCTCGGCCGAATCGCGCACGCCTCGCGGGCGCTGGATGATGGCCGTCGGACGCCTGAAGCAAGGCGTGACGTTCGAACAGTCGCAACAAGACATGACGCGCGTGCACGCAGAACTGACGAAGCGCTTTCCAGACTTCAACACCGGCTGGACGGCACGCGTGGTGCCGCTGCGCGAGCAGCTCACCGGCGATATCCGCAGCGCGTTGTACATCATGCTCGGCGCCGTCGGATTCGTCCTGTTGATCGCGTGCGCCAACGTCGCGAACCTGCTGCTCGCCCGGGCGACATCCCGTCAGCGGGAGCTTGCGGTGCGCGCAGCGCTCGGCGCCGGCCGCGGACGGCTGGTGCGTCAACTCCTCGCGGAATCGCTGGTTCTGGCCGCGATGGGCGGGCTCGCGGGTCTGCTGCTCGCGTGGTGGGCGCTCCACCTGCTCCGCGCGGTCGTCGCCGAGCGGCTGCCCATTCAACGGCTCGAAATGGTTGCCATCGACGGCTGGGTGCTCGGCTTCACGCTGCTCGCCTCCCTCGTGTGCGGAGTGGTGTTCGGCCTCGTCCCGGCGTTCAGCGCCGCCGGCGGCGGCCTCACCAGCGCACTCAAGGAAGGGGGGCGCACCGGGTCGGCCGCACGAGGAAAGCGCGCACGCTCCGCATTCGTGGTCGTCGAGGTGGCGCTCGCGCTGGTGCTGCTGGTGGGCGCCGGACTGCTCGTCCGCAGCTTCATGCGTCTTCTCGACGTGGACGCCGGGTTCGATCCGGATCGCACCGTCACGATGCGCGTCTCCCTTTCCGGATCGCGCTACAACGAGCCGCAACTTCGCACGCGGTTCTTTCAGACGGTCTTCGACCGCATCGAGACGC
>JACDCA010000372.1 GCA_013694635.1 Acidobacteriota bacterium
GCGCTGCGGGTCGATCGGCGAATGCAGATTCGAATCCGGCAACTGCCGGTTGGGCAGGAACGGAATCGAGACCGGTGTCGGGTTGCCGATCGTCTCGGTCAGCAGTCCGATCATGTTGTGGAAGTACGCCGTCGTTCGCAGGCCCCCATTCCACCAGGTTGAATAACCCGCGCCGCGGCGGCTCGTGACACCTGGCTTCCCCTCGGAGGCAAACCGGCTGTGCATCGCTGCGCCCACCAGGTCGAGTTGCGCGGGGATGAGCGGATCGTAGTTGAAGTTGAAGGGATCGCGGAACGGCGGGGCGAACATCACCGTGCCGGCAGGACCGGTCTGGTGATGGTTGTACATGATCTGGGGAAACCACTCGTGGTACAGCACCCGGTTCATGTTGGTGCTCTCGGGCTGCGTCGACATGTAGAAGTCGCGATTGTTGTCGTGCCCGATGTACTTCTGGTACAGCCGCGGAATGCCACCCGAGGTGCGCCGCGTCGGGTCCTTCTCGCGCATGTACCAGCTCGAGACGAGCTCCATCCCGTCGGGATTCGCGTGGACCGCGAGGATGATGGTGTCGTTCAGGATCCTCATCGTCTCCGGATCCGTACGGGTGATGAGCTGATACACCGTTTCGACCAGCTGGTGTGCGCCGAGCACTTCCGTGGCGTGCAGACCGCCGTCGATCCAGACCACCGACTTGCCTTCTCTCGCCAGCGCGTGCGCCTGGTCGTCAGTCAGACCTTCGGCGAGCGCGAGCTTGCGCGAGATCTCCCTGTAGCGATCGAGGTTCTTGAAATTCGCCGGGGCGGTGATGATCGCCATCAGCTGCGGGCGCCCTTCCGCGGTCTTGCCGATCTCCTGCACGCGCATCCGGTCGGACTCTTTGTCGAGCTTCGCCCAGTACGCCTGAAACTCCGCGTACGTGGCGAGCTGATAGTCGTCGCCGATCTTGAAACCGAAGTGCTGTTTCGGGCTGGTTATCGTCTGCGCCGCGGCGCTCGCCGCCACGAGCAGCGTCAGGGCGATCGCGGTCGACAGACGGGACAATCGCTGGCTCATCCTAGCCTCCTGAACGTGCGTGGCGTAACGATAGCACGCCGAATTGCGCCTCAGGGCCACGCCTTTCGGCGCGCACGACGACACGACGGCACTCCGCTTCTCAGCGGGTCAGCTTGCGGTACTTGATCCGGTGCGGCTGGTCCGCTTCGGCGCCGAGCCGTCGCTTGCGATCGGCTTCGTAGTCCTGGTAATTCCCCGCGAACCAGACCACCTTGCTGTCTCCTTCGAACGCCAGCATGTGGGTGGCGATCCGGTCGAGAAACCAGCGATCGTGGCTGATGATGACAGCGCAGCCGGCGAAATTGAGGAGCGCCTCTTCGAGCGCGCGCAGCGTATCGACGTCGAGATCGTTGGTCGGCTCGTCGAGGAGCAGCAGGTTCGATCCGCGCTTGAGCAGCTTCGCCAGGTGCACACGGTTGCGCTCACCGCCCGACAGAGCGCCGACGTTCCGTTGCTGATCGCGCCCCTTGAAGTTGAACCACGACACGTACGCCCGTGACGCGACAGTGCGTTTGCCCAGCTCCACCTCGTCGACGCCACCGGTGATCTCCTCCCACACGGACTTGTCGGCCGCCAGAGAGTCGCGCGACTGATCGACGTAGCCGACCTGGACGGTCTCGCCCAGTCGCAGCGTGCCGTCGTCCGGTTTCTCCTGGCCGGTGATCATGCGGAAGAGCGTCGTCTTGCCCGCACCATTGGGACCGATCACGCCGACGATGCCCGCGCGCGGCAGGGTGAAATCCATATCGTCCATCAGCAGCAGGTCGCCGTAGGCCTTCCGGAGACCACGCGCTTCGATGACCGTATCGCCCAGACGCGGGCCCGGCGGGATGTAGATTTCGATCTGATCGATCTTCTGCGCGGTGTCTTCCCGCAGCAGCTCTTCGTACGCGTTGAGACGCGCCTTCCCCTTTGCCTGCCGGGCGCGTGGGGACATGCGGATCCACTCGAGCTCGCGCTGCAGTGTCCGCTGCCGCTTGGTCTCGGATTTCTCCTCGAGAACGAGCCGATTTTGCTTCTGCTCCAGCCAGGACGAATAGTTCCCCTCCCATGGGATCCCCGATCCGCGATCCAGCTCGAGGATCCACCCGGCGACATTGTCGAGAAAGTACCGGTCGTGGGTCACCGCGACGACGGTGCCGGGATAGTCCTTGAGGAACCGCTCGAGCCAGGCGACCGATTCGGCATCCAGGTGGTTGGTCGGCTCGTCCAGGAGCAGCAGGTCAGGGGACCGCAGGAGCAGCCGGCACAACGCGACCCGCCGCCGCTCGCCGCCCGAGAGCGTCGCGACGTCCGCGTCGGGGGGAGGCAGGCGCAACGCGTCCATTGCCAGCTCGACGCGCGAATCCAGGTCCCAGCCCTGGGCCGCTTCGATGCGGTCCTGGACCTTTCCCTGCTCTTCGAGGACCTTCTCCATCTCCTCTGGAGACAGCTCCTCGCCGAACTTCGCGTTGATCTCGTCGTACTTGTTCAACAGCGCACGGATCTCGGCGACCCCCTCCTCGACGTTGCCGAGCACGTTCTTCGACGCGTCGAGACGCGGTTCTTGCGGAAGGAAGCCGATGCTGATGCCGTCGGCCGGGTACGCTTCGCCCAGGAAGTCGTGATCCTCGCCGGCCATGACCCGCAGCAAGGTGCTCTTGCCGGAGCCGTTGAGGCCGAGGACGCCGATCTTCGCGCCTGGCAGAAATGAGAGCCAGATATCTTTCAGAACGACATGGTCGGGCTCGTGAACCTTGCCCAGACCCTTCATGGTGTAGATGAATTGCGGCATTTGAATCTTTGATTCTACAGGAGACCGGAGAACGGGAGACCTGTCGAGTCTCCAGACCACTAATCGGCTGTGGTTCCGCGCGCTGACGCGGCCGCGGCGGGTGTGGGAGTGAAATCTTCCCCTGGATTGATGAACCGGTCGGCCTCGAGCTTGTACTGCTTGTCGTAGAGCGTGCGGTACCGGCCGCCGAGCTGGAGGAGCTCAGCGTGGGTGCCACGCTCCACGATCTCTCCATGCTCGAGCACGAGAATCTGGTCCGCGCTTCGGATCGTCGAGAGGCGGTGCGCGATCACGAATGTCGTCCGCCCCTTCCGCAAGGACCTCAGGCCGTCCTGGATCAAGGCTTCACGCTCGCTGTCGAGCGACGAGGTCGCTTCGTCGAGCACCAGAATGCGTGGATTCGCCAGGATCGCACGCGCGATGGCGACGCGCTGCCGCTGCCCTCCGGAAAGCTTCACCCCACGCTCCCCCACCACGGTGTCGTACTTTTTCTCGAACCCCTCGATGAATTCGTCGGCGTGCGCGATCCGGCTGACGTCACGGATCTCCTCGAGCGTCGCCGTCGGACGCCCGTAGCGGATGTTCTCCGCGATCGTGCCGTCGAACAGAAAGTTGTCCTGCAGGACGACGCCGAGCTGGGAGCGATAGTCACGCAGGCGCACTGTCGCGAGATCGCGACCGTCGATGAGAATCCGGCCGGACTTCGGCCGGTTGAACGCCATCACCAGGCTGATGAGCGTGCTCTTGCCCGACCCGCTCGATCCCACGAGCGCGGTCGTCGTTCCCGCCGGCGCATGGAAGCTCACGTCTTTGAGCACGAGGACGCCTTCGTTGTATTCGAAGCTGACGTCCTCGAACACGACCTCTCCCTCGAGGACGCCGAGCGGCGCACGGGTCGCGTCTTCGGCATCCTCCGTCCGCATCTCCATCAGCTCGTGGATGCGATCGAGGCCGGCGAACGCCTCGCTCATCTGAGTGCCGATTGACGCGATCTGCATGACGGGAGCGGCCATCAGGCCAGTGAACAGGATGTAGGTGATGAAGTCGCCGATCGTCATCTCGCCGGCGAGGATGGCGCGACCCCCGACGACGATCATCACGAGGCCGATGGCGCCGATGACGACCGTGCCGAACGCGGTGATGCCGGAGACTGACGTGATCGTCTTGGCGACGTTCCGGAACAACCGGTGGACGCCGGTCGCGAACACCAGCTCCTCACGCTTTTCCGCCGTGTAGGTCTTGACGATCCGGATGCCGCCGATGGTTTCGGTCAACCGTCCCGTGACTTCGGCATAGATCTTTCCACGCTCGCGGAACACGGGGCGCACTGTCCGGAACGCGTACCACATGGCGGCGCCAAACGTGAGCAGCACGACCAGCGTGATGAGCGTCAGCGTCCAGTTCAGATAAAAGAGGATGACGACCGCGGCGACAGCCGTCACGACGCTGCCGATCAGTTGCACGAGCCCGGTCCCCACGAGATTTCGGATGCCTTCGGCGTCGTTCATCACGCGCGAGACGAGGGCCCCGGTCTGCGTGGAGTCGAAGTAACGCACGGGCAGCCGCGCGACGTGCGCCTCGACCCGGCGGCGCATATCGGTGATCGCACGCTGCGCCGCGACACCGAGCACCTGCGACAGCGCAAACGATGTCACCGCCTGCACCAGCGTCGCGGCGCCGGCGGCGATGGCGAGCGGCATGAGCCATTCCACCCGCCCCTTGCCGATGACGTCGTCGATCAGGTATTTCGAGGTCGCGGGCAGGACCAGTCCGCTCGCCCGGTTGACGAGCATCAGCCCCAGGCCGAGCGCGAGACGTCCGCGACGCGCGGCGATGAGCGCGCGGGTCTCTTTCCACGCGGCCGCGGTCAGCTTCTTGCTCTTGGCTTTTTCGGCGCCTGCGCCGAGGCCGCCGGCCGATGCCGCCGGATCCACGCGGCGGCTGCCACGTGCACGTTCCGATCGAGGCAGTCCGCCACCCATGCCTAGAGCCATTCAGTAGTCGTCAGTCGAGAGTCGATCGTCGATCGTCGCATTTCTTTATGACGCGGAGGTCAGGATGAACGTCTCAATCGCGCGGGCGACACCTTCATTGTCGTTTGTTTCGGTCTCGGCCCACCCGCGCGCTTTGAGCTCCGGGACGCCATTCCCCATGACGACCGGAGTACCGGCGAATTCGAGCATCTCGACGTCGTTGAGGTTGTCAC
>JACDCA010000384.1 GCA_013694635.1 Acidobacteriota bacterium
GATTGTTCTGACGACGCAGATCCTGAGCGAGGCGGAGTCGCTCTGCGACGACATCCTGATCATCAATCACGGGCGTGAAGTCGCTCGCGGGGACGTGGAGACGATCAAGGCGCTGTCCGCCACGCACAACGCGACGCTGGAAGACGTCTTCGTCGAGCTGATGCAGCAGCCGCCAGAGACATCGCAATGACCGGCCTCGCGGCGATGCTCTTTCGTGAGGCACGTCTCCGCGCGACCAACGCGACGTTCATCTTCTGGGACGTCATCTATCCGCTCGCATACCTGCTCGTCTTCGGTGTCGGGATGTCCTCCGCGCTTGGAGGGAATTTCGCGGGGATGGGCGCCGGCTACAGCGACTTCTTCCTGGCCGGCGTGCTCGGGATGGCAAGCTTCGGGATCGCATCGAATACCGCGTGGTCGCTCTTCATGGATCGCGACAACGGCATCTTTTACGAGATGCTCACGTATCCGCTGAGCCGCGCCGCGTTGCTGATCGGCAAGGTCCTGTTCAACGGGCTGATTGCGCTCGTGCAGGCGCTGGTGACCGTCGTGCTGGCCGCGGTCCTGCTCGACGTCCATGTGAGATGGGGTGGGCTGCCGCTGCTCGTCATGGCCGTGGCGGTCGGGACGGCCGGATGGTTCTTCTTCTACGCAATCTTCGCGCTGATGATCCGTCGCAACGACGCCTTCAATACCGTCACCTCGATCTTCTACTTCGTTTTTCTCTTCGCAAGCTCGATGTTCTATCCGGTCGATCCGCTGCCGTATGCGTTCCGGATCGCCGCCATGGCCAATCCCATCACATGGCAGGTTGACGTGCTTCGATATGCGACCATCGGCCTTGGCAGGCCGTCGACGCTTCTCCTGGAAGGGCTTCTATTCCTCGGATTCTCAACCGCCAGCTTCGGCGGGGCGTTGTGGGCGCTGCGCAAGCAGGAATAGACTCTTGAGCACGATGGGCCCGACCGTCAGTGAAACTGCCAGCGTCGTCGATTGCGCCGCGTATGCGGCCGGTCGGCGGGTGGAGCGGCTCCCGCTCGAACAGGCCGGCGCGGCGCTGCAGGTGCCGGAGCAGTTCGTGTGGGTCGGGCTGTACGAGCCGGGGGCGGAAGTGCTTGGCGTCGTGCAGCGGCAGTTCCACCTTCACGATCTGGCGGTCGAAGACGCGCGAACCGCGCATCAGCGCCCGAAACTGGAACTGTACCAGGATTCGCTGTTCGTCGTCCTGCGGACGGCGCAGTTGACCCCCGCCGGCCTCGAGTTCGGTGAAACGCATGTCTTCGTGGGGCCACGCTACCTGGTGTCGGTGCGCCACGGCTCGCACCGGTCGCACGCGGCGGTGCGGACGCGGTGCGAGGCGACGCCGCACCTGCTCGCCAAGGGGCCCGCGTTCGTCCTCCACGCACTGATGGACTTCATCGTCGATCAGTATTTTCCGATCATGGACGCGCTGGAGGACCAGCTCGAGGATCTCGAGGGAGAGATCTTCGGCGAGACCATGAATCGCGGCACGACGAAACGGATTTACAGCCTCCGGCGCGAGCTGGTTGCCCTGAAGCGCGCGGTGCTGCCGCTGATCGACGTCTGCAGCCGGCTGACGCGATTCGACGGCGACCTCATCCCGCCCGACACCCGGCCGTACTTCCGCGACGTCTACGACCACGTCGTCCGCATCAACGAAATGATCGACACGCAGCGCGAGCTGCTCACGACCGCGCTCGACGCCAACCTGTCGCTCGTGTCGGTGCAGCAGAACGAGCACACCAAGCGCCTCGCGGCGTGGGCCGCCATGATTGCGGTGCCGACGATGATCGCGGGAATCTACGGGATGAACTTCCGGGCGATGCCCGAGCTCGAATGGGAGTACGGGTATTTCATTGCGCTGGCCGCGATGGTCATTGCGTGCGCGATCCTGTTCGGCGGATTCCGGCGCTCAGGCTGGCTGTAGCGCTTCAGCGGACCCGAATCGCGCCGGGCGCCTGGCCGCCAATCGACACCTGTCTCACGGCTCGATTACAAACCTGGCGGTGAAAAGCCGGCTTTTGAGATCCTCTAACCCGGCGAGGGCGCTAACTCGCCGAATCCCCGTTTGTTTTGGCGCGCGCGATGGCACGAGTCTTCCTCCTGTGCCAGGTGGCTATGTCTGTCTTCGTTCTCGCCGTGTTCGGCGCAGCGGCGTGGTACTTCAGGACGACGGAGGACAGGCAGCGGTGTGTACGCGCGGGCAGACGCGTTCTGGGTCGGCTGCGGGCCAGAGTCGTCGCCACATGCTTGGTGCGTGATCCGCTCACAGAGGCGCTTCGCGCGCGGACGCGGTGGGTCATCGTCGTCCCGGCAATTGCCGTGATCAACGTCGTGCTGTTCGTGTGCATGACGGTGGACTCTACCGGTGGCAGCCACTCGGAGGCGATGCTGGCGTG
>JACDCA010000395.1 GCA_013694635.1 Acidobacteriota bacterium
GGGCATTTCTCCAGGAAGTGCCCCTGTCGGAGTTCCTCTTCGGCACTGAATGGACGCCGCTGTTCTATGACAAGCACTTTGGCGTGCTTCCGCTCGTCTCGGGCACGCTGCTCGCCTCCGCCATCGCCATGCTGGTGGCGCTCCCTTCGGGTCTTCTGATCGCCATCTATCTGAGCGAGTACGCCCCGGGACAGATTCGGCGGATCGTCCGGCCGGTTCTCGAAGTGCTGGCGGGAGTGCCGACTGTAGTTTACGGATACTTCGCGCTGCAATTCGTGACGCCGCTGCTGCAGACGTTCGTGCCGGGGCTCGCTGGATTCAACGCGCTCAGTCCGGGCATCGTCATGGGCATCATGATCCTGCCGTTGGTTTCTTCGCTTTCGGAGGATGCCTTGCGCAGCGTGCCAAACGGCCTGCGCGAAGGCGCGTACGCGCTGGGCGCGACCCGCATGCAGACCTCACTTCGCGTGGTCGTTCCGGCCGCGTTTTCGGGCATATCGGCCGCTGTCGTCCTGGCGGCATCGCGGGCCATCGGTGAAACGATGATCGTGGCGATCGCGGCAGGGCAACAGCCGCGGCTCACGCTGGACCCGCGTGTGCCTGTGGAGACGATGACGGCCTATATCGTCCAGGTCAGTCTGGGAGACACGCCGGCTGGCACGCTCGAGTACCGAACGATCTTTGCGGTGGGGATGCTGCTGTTCGTAAGCACGTTCATCCTCAATCTGATCTCGAACTGGCTCCGCGAGCGCTTCCGGGAGGAATACGCATGACGGCCGGTCAGACTGAGGTCAGGACGGGATTTGCCCGGTTGATGGCCGACCGGCTGCTGGCGTTCTTCGGACTGCTGGTGACGCTGCTCGCGTTGATCGCGCTCGGGGCGCTCATTTATGACGTCCTGCGCGACGGCGTCGGGCGATTGTCGTGGCAGTTCCTCAGCAGCTATCCGTCCCGGAGGGCGGAGGAGGCCGGGATCCTGGCCGCGCTGGCCGGCAGTATGTTCGTCATCGGCGTCACGGCGATCATCGCCATCCCGCTTGGCGTCGCCGCGGCGATCTATCTCGAAGAATACGGGGCACGGGGGCGAGTCTCACGCCTGATCGAAATCAACATCTCCAATCTTGCGGGAGTGCCATCGATCATCTACGGTCTGCTCGGCCTGGGATTGTTCGTCCGCATCATGGGGATGGGGCGCAGCGTCCTTGCCGGATCCTGCACGCTGGCATTACTGGCGCTGCCAGTGATCATCCTGGCGACGCGCGAAGCGTTGCGCGCGGTTCCCGGCACGCTGCGCGAGGCGTCGTATGCCCTCGGCGCGACGAAGTGGCAGACAGTCTGGCACCAGGTCCTGCCCGCCGCATTGCCAGGCGTGCTCACCGGCCTGATTCTGGCGCTGTCGAGATCGATCGGTGAGACCGCCCCCTTGATCACGATCGGCGCGCTCACCTACGTGCCGTTTGCGCCGAAAGACATCTGGTCGCCGTTCACCGTCCTCCCGATCCAGATCTTCAACTGGGTGTCACGTCCGCAGGCAGCGTTTGCGGAGAACGCCGCAGCGGGCATCGTCGTCCTGCTGGCGCTGCTGCTGGCGATGAATGCGGTGGCGATTGTCTTGAGAGACAAGTTTCAGCGGGCGCGGTAACCACGTGCGACGTGCGACGCGCTACGTGCTATGTGCGAGCTTCGACTGTAGGTCTTCGACGCGCCGCCGGATCTCATCTCTAATCTCGCGCACGCGTTCGATCGGCTGACCCTTCGGGTCCTCGAGCGGCCAGTCCTCGACCTTCAGCCCGGGCACATAGGGGCACTTGTCACCGCATCCCATGGTGACAAGCAGATCCGCGTCTCGAGCGAGCTCCAGCGTCAGCTTCTGCGGCTGTGCGGACGACAGGTCGATCCCGACTTCGCGCATGACTTGCAGCACTTCCGGGTGAATCCGATCGGCCGGTGACGTCCCTGCGGAAATCGCGCGCACGCCGTTTTCAGATTCGGCGTACGGCGTCTCGCGTGGACCTAAATGATTGAACCAGGCGGCCGCCATCGGCGACCGCCCGGCATTATGCACACACGCGAAGATGATTGTCTTGATCACTGACAGCAGCTGGGGCCGCAACAGGCCTGCGGTTTCTCCGCGCGGATGAACGCGCTGGCAATTTTTCCCTCGACGTCCGCCGCCGTCGCTGCGACATCCAGCCCCGCGTCGACCAGAAACTGCCGCGCGTCGTCAACGGTATAGACCCGCCAGGGCTCGACGTCCACCGATCCGAACCCGGCTTCGCCAAGCAGCCTCCGGTACTCGTCTTCGTGAAGCGCCCCGGCCACGCATCCGACCCACAGCTCCATGCTGCGTCGGACCGCTTCGGGCACCTCGCCGCGGACGACTACGTCCGAGACGGCAAACCGCCCGCCCGGTTTCAGGACCCGGAACGCTTCGCGCAGCACGCGTCCTTTGTCGGCCGACAGGTTGATGACGCAGTTCGAGATGATCACGTCGACGCTGGCGTCGGGCAGAGGGATGTGCTCGATCTCTCCCTTGAGGAACTCGACGTTGGTCGCACCCGCCTTGCGCTGGTTCTCACGCGCCAGCGCCAGCATGTCGTCGGTCATGTCGAGGCCGTAGACCTTTCCGGTTGGCCCGACACGGCGGGCCGACAGCAGCACGTCGATCCCGCCGCCGGACCCGAGATCGAGCACGGTCTGACCGGGCTGCAACTCGATCAGCGCTGTCGGATTGCCGCATCCGAGCGAGGCGGCGACAGCGGCGTCAGGGAGTCCCGTCGTCTCGTCGGCGCCGTAGAGGTTCGAGGTTATCGGGTCCGTGCAACCGCAGGAGGTCCCGCAGCACCCACCCTTTTCGCCACCCTGCTGCGCCCGCCGCGCGGCTTCGCCGTACTTCTGCTGGATCGATTCTTTCAGTCCCGTATCAGTCATTACGCGCCTCCAATATATACGTCAACGCGAATATAGACCGCCGTGATATATTTGTCAACGCGAATATATTTATGACAGATAAGCGGCTCGTTTCACTCGAACAGACCTTCAAGGCGCTGTCCGACCAGACCCGCCTGCGGATCATCGGTGTTCTGCGGACCGGGGAAATCTGCGTCTGCGACATCTACGAAAGCCTCGCCCTTCCGCAGCCGGCCGTATCACGGCACCTCGCCTACCTGCGCAAGAGCGGGCTGGTAGAGACTCGAAAGGACGGCCTCTGGGTGCACTACAGGCTCGCACGACTCCCCGACCCGATCCTGCAGGCCTTGCTCGACGCGGTCACGCATGCCATCGGCCACGCCGAATCCGGTAATCGCGACCGCAAGCGGCTGGCGGCCCGAATCGAGATCACGCCGGTCGAGCCAACGCCGCCTGCCCGGTGCTGCTGTTAGCACCCGTCGCACGTGAGCACGTCGCACGTGAAGTAACGCACATTTAACCCGCATGTCACGGTCGCGAAACCCAGGCACCGTAGGCTGGAACTCGATGAGTCGGGTGCCCCGCGTCCTCGTGGTTGAAGATGAGCAGGATATCGCTGCGCTGATCAAGCACGCGCTCGAACGCTCCGGCGACGCGACCGTGGATGTCGTGGGCAGCGGAGATACCGCGCTTCGAGCGGTCAGGGAACGAGCACCCGATCTCGTCATTCTCGATGTCAATCTCCCGGTGATGAGCGGGACCGAGGTCTGCCGCGTCATGCGCGCGCGTCCGGATACCGCCCACGTGCCGATCATCATGTTGACCGCGCGCACGAGTGAGGCCGACCGGGTCGCGGGCCTCGATCTCGGTGCGGACGATTACGTCACCAAGCCGTTCAGTCTCCGGGAGCTCGCGGCGCGCGTACGTGCCGTGCTGCGCCGGAAGCGTGCCGGCGCCGAATCTCCGGCGGCAATTTACGAAGGCGCACACCTGCGAGCAGATTTCGATGCGGTGGCGATCGCCGTCGACGGCCGGCCTGTCCGGCTGACGCGGCGCGAGTTCGAGCTGTTGAAATTCCTGGTGGAAAACCGGAACCGTGTGTTGTCGCGCGATCGGCTGCTGGAACGCGTGTGGGGCTACGAACGTTTCGTCGAGACCCGGTCGGTGGACGTGCACGTCGGCCGGTTGCGAGCGAAACTTGCCGGCGCCGGCCCGCAGATCGAGACCGTCGTCGGCCTCGGCTACCGGTTCGTCGACTGAACGGCCGCCGACACGGCGCGCGGTCAGTTGCCACCCTTGCGCTTCGAGCTTGGCGACCTCGCGCTCGATTGCACCCAGGGCCCGCTCGACCCGGTGCCAGTCGAAGTAGCGCGTCTCCCGCACCACATCGCGGTCCTGCTCCACGCGAACCTCCCAGCCACTGGAAAGCAGCGCATTGACCATGAACGTCCGCGTATGGCCGTCGCGAGTCAATTCTTTGGAAAACATCGTGGTAGATCCTGTTCGTCTAGAGAAGAGCTACAGTTCTACCGCAGGTCGCTTCAAATCGTGCGTAAACAGTGTGTAAACATCCGGCTCTATGGCATAAGACCTAACGCGTAGAATCAATCAATGAACGATGTCCTCGCATTGATCCTCGGCGGCGGGCGCGGCACACGCCTCTTTCCGCTAACCCATATGCGTTCGAAGCCGGCGGTGCCAATTGGCGGGAAATACCGGCTCATCGACATCCCTATCAGCAACTGCCTCCACGCCGGTCTGAAGAAGATCTTCGTCCTGACCCAGTTCAACTCGGCATCGTTGAACCGGCATATCGCCCAGACGTATCGCCTCGACACGTTTTCCGAGGGATTCGTCGAGGTGCTGGCGGCCGAACAGACCCCCGACAGTTCCGCATGGTTTCAGGGCACGGCGGACGCGGTCCGGCAGGCGGCCAGACATTTCGCCGGCTACGACGCTGACCATTACCTGATCCTGGCCGGTGACCACCTCTATCGAATGGACTTCTGCGACCTGATCGAATCGCACATCGAAAACCGGGCCGACATCACGATCGCGGCGCAGCCGGTGACGCGTGAGGACGCGACCGACATGGGAATCTTCAGATTCGATCAGGACGGGCAGATCGCCGGGTTCGAGGAAAAACCAGACGCGGCGCGGCTCGCGGAAATGCGCGGCAGCGTGACCGGCGGCGCCGTGCGAGCAGGCGTTTCGGCTGACCGCCCGTTTGTCGCGTCGATGGGGATCTATGTCTTTTCACGCGAGGTGCTGTTCGAATCGCTCCAGCAGCCGGGCGTGGACTTCGGGAAGGAACTGATACCGCGGGCGCTCAGTACCTACACCGTGCATCCGTACATCTACCGCGGGTACTGGGCGGATGTCGGCACCATCCAGTCTTTCTATCAGGCCAACATGCAGCTCGCGCAACGTAGCGCGCCGTTCAACTTCTTCCATCCGCGCTTCCCCATCTACAC
>JACDCA010000437.1 GCA_013694635.1 Acidobacteriota bacterium
CGGTGCCCTCGCACGCGCTGGACCCAACGGGTACCGGCCACGAGCGGCAGGATGCTGGCGTTCGTGTAGGTGAGGCGCCGGATTTCAAACCCTCCCCGCTCGAGCGCCCAGCGCAGCCGACTGCGAGTGTAGCGGCGCACCTCCCCGCCCAGGACGGAGTGATTCCCACGCAAGCTCTCCAGGGCGGCGACATTCAGCAGGAGGTGGCCTCCGGGTTTGAGCACCCGGAACATCTCAGACACCGCGGCCTTCTCCGCATCGTCTGGCAGCGCATAAATCACGTCAAACGACGTGACGATGTCGAAGGCGTCCCGGGGAAACGGAAGGTCCGTTACCGAAGCCTGTGCGACGCGGCGATCGCCCCGGGCGGTCGCGTAGGTAAGGCCTGAAAACGTCAGGTCGATGCCGACGGCGTGGCCGTACCGGCGCAGCAGCGCGAGATTGTTCCCCGTGCCGCAGCCGCAATCGAGGATCGTGGGAGCCGGTCGTCCTTCGGCCGCCTGCTGCAGGAGCGGCGTGATGAATCGCCTGAAGCCGTGGAACCAGAAATGATCGCGCTCAGCGCGCGCGGTGGCTTCGAGAAGACGATCCATCAGTGTGTTCGGCGTTCAGATTTCGAAGTTTTTGCGGTAAGCTCCATTCTATCTTTCCCACAATTGAATCGCCGGGGCAGGAGAGTACGTAGATGAGACTGAGTCAGAGTGTCGTTCTGTGTGTGGCATTCGCCTTCGCGGGGGGCGCGTGTGCAAAGAAGAAAGTCGAGCCGCCGCCGTTCGCCGCTGCGCCGCCTGCTGCAGCCGCGACACGCCCCGACAGTCCGCCACCACCGCCCCCTCCGCCAGCAGCGGTGCCACCCGCGGCACCAACCGAGGACGAGATCTTCGCGAAAACGACGGTGGAGGAGTTGAACGCGCAGAAACCGCTGGCCGACGTCTTGTTCGGATATGACTCGGTGGATATCTCCGAGGAAGGACGCGCGAGTGTGCAGAAGAACCTGACGTGGCTCAAACGCTGGCCGTCGACGAAGATCAAGGTTCAAGGGCACGCCGACGCCCGCGGCACCAACGAATACAATCTGGCCCTGGCCGAGCGGCGGGCCGATGCCGTTCGCGATTACCTCTCCAGCCTTGGCCTTGCCGCCGACCGCATCACCGTCGTCAGCATGGGCGAAGAACAGCCGTTCTGCTCAGAGGAGACAGAAGCCTGCTTTCAGCAGAACCGGCGCGGACATTTCGTCATCACGGCGAAATAGTCGCGCAGCTTCTGACGATCTCTTCCGCGGCCGATCGTGGATCGGCCGCCGCGATGATCGGCCGCCCGACGACGATGTAGCTGGCGCCGGCCGCAATGGCCTGCGCCGCTGTCATCGTCCTTTCCTGATCGTCCGCGGCCGCCTTTTCCGGGCCTCCGCTCCTGATCCCAGGCGTGACGATGGTGAAGTTCGCTCCGCAGGCCTGGCGGATCACCCCTGTTTCCTGGGCCGAGGCGACGACGCCATCGAGACCGGCCGTACGGGCCAGCTTTGCCAGTCGCACGACCTGGTCGAGGACGCGGGCGTGCATTCCAGCCTCTGCGAGGGCCTCGGCATTCATGCTCGTGAGGACGGTCACGGCGATGACAAGCGGCGCCTGCCGTCCTTCTTTGGCCGCCGTCGAGCGGGCGGCTTCAACCGCGGCCTGCATCATCCGCGTCCCGCCAACCGCATGCACGTTCAGCATCCAGACGCCGAGCGACGTGGCGGCGGCGACCGCAGTCGCAACCGTGTTGGGGATGTCGTGGAACTTCAGGTCGAGGAAGACACGATCGCCGCGCTCGGTCAGAGTGCGCACGATCGACGGACCCTCGAGCGTGAAGAGGCGGCTGCCGATCTTGAAGCTCCCCGCCACGCCTCGAAGGCTCTCGGCGAGCTCCAGGGCGCGGGCTCCGCTTTCGACGTCGAGGGCGACTAGGAGCTGATCCACGCCTGCTGCCGGGAGGTCGCGTCGAGTGTGCCGGTGAGGTCGGCAAGCCGCGAGAGCTGGTGACGCGCCATGTACGCGCGGAGGCCGTCGAGCAGCCGGTACCAGATGAAGGGATCGACGAAGTTTGCGGTCCCTACCTGCACGGCGGTCGCGCCGGCGATCATGAATTCGAGCACGTCTTCGGGGTCCGAGATACCGCCCATGCCGATGATCGGGATCTTCACGGCCTGGCGGCATTCGTAGACCATGCGGACGGCAATGGGCCGGATCGCCGGCCCGCTCAACCCGCCGACGATGTTCGTCAGCTTCGGACGCCGGGTGTCGACGTCGATCGCCATCGCGAGAAAGGTGTTGACGAGTGATAGGGCGTCCGCCCCGGCGTCCTCGGCCGCGCGTGCGAAGGACGCGACGTCGGTGACGTTCGGCGTCAGCTTCGGGATGATCGGCAGGCGGGTCACCTTGCGGACGGCGGCAACGACGTTGTGCGTGCCCGGCAGGGAACAGCCAAACGTGATCCCCCCTTCCTTGATGTTCGGGCAGGAGATGTTCAACTCGATCGCGGCGACGCCCTCCGCGTCCGAGAGGATTCGCGCCAGCTCCACGTATTCGTCGATCGTCGTTCCGCAGATGTTGACGAACACGACGGCACGGCGGTCCCGCAGTTCCGGCAGCTTCTCGCGGATGAAACGGTGGACGCCGATCCCCTGCAGCCCGATCGCGTTCAACATGCCGGCGGGCGTCTCGACGATACGCGGAGGCGGATGCCCCTCGCGCTCGGCGAGAAACAGCCCCTTGACCGCGACGCCGCCGAGCGTGGAGAGATCGACGGCGTCGGCGTACTCGACGCCATAGCCGAAGCATCCGCTGGCGGCGATGAGCGGGTTCGAGAGCGTCAGGGTGCCGAGAGAAACCGAGAGGTCGACGCTCACGTCAGTGCGCCAGCGCCTCCCAGACGACCCGGGTCGCGTCGAAGACCGGTCCGTCGATGCACGAGCGTGTATGGTGTGGCGCGCCAGAGCCGTCGCGCGCGAGCACGACGCAGGAATAGCAGCCGCCGAGGCCGCAGCCCATCACCTGTTCCAGGGAAACCTCGCAGCGGCGGCCGTGGGCTGCCGCGACCATCGCCACGGCGCGCATCATCGGGGTGGGTCCGCAAACATACAGGCGGAGATCGATCGAGCGGTCCGTCCTTGCGAGCGCCTGTTCGAGGGGAACGGTGACCCGGCCACGTGCGCCGCGGCCCCCGTCTTCAGTGGAGTACACGACGTGGACGCCGAGCCGTTCGAAGACCTCCGCGCAGTGGAGATCCTGCGCGCGGCGCGCGCCATAAAACAAAGTCGTCGCCGTTCCGCGCGCGATCAGGGTCTCGGCGAGCGTCGCGAACGGCGCGAGACCCACGCCGCCGGCGATCATCCACGCTTCTGCCGGCGGATCGACCGCTTCAAACGGACGGCCGAGAGGGCCGAGACACTGCAGACGCGCGCCGGCCTCCGCGTCGTAGAGCAGCGCGGTCCCCTTGCCGATGCGCTTGTTGAGGACGGTGAGGCCGGTGAGAAAACCGCGCTCGTCGCGCAGCCGCTGGAAGATCGAGAACGGGCGCCGCAGCAGCGGATCCATTCCGCGCGACACCTTCAGCATCACGAACTGGCCGGGCTGCGCGGCTTCAGCAATGGCGGGCGCGGCAAGCGCCAGCACGCTGTAGTCATCCGACAACCGCGTGTTCGATATGACCGCGGCGTCGACGTCGACCGGCATGGATCGAAGTATACACTTGCGACATGCGGTTCCTCCGCATGCTCACCAACTCGCTCATCGCGGGCGCGCTCGGAGCTGCGTTCCTCACGATCATCGTCATGCAGTTGAACCCGGGCGTGCCGCTCGCGTCGGCCACACCGTGGCGATGGTTCGTGACGCTCGGACTTTTCTATGGGCTGTTGATCGCCGCTGCGTGCTACGTGATGATCGTTGCGCGCGAATTCTTCGCCATGGCCGTCATGTCCTCGGGATGGGCAAGCGTACGCGTACTCGCGTGGCTGTCGGCGGCGCTGTCGGCCGCCGCGGCCCTGCTGATGTGGCTCAACGTGCGCGGCTTCGCGCAGGCGCTGGGCGAAGAATCGGCCCGGCGCATGACGGCCGGCGCGATCGCCACGACCGCCTCGGCGCTGGTGCTGCTCGCAATTGCCGTCCTGCACTACTCGTTCGGGAGGCGGGGGAGCCGCGTCGGCGCGTCGCTGTTCGTGCTGGCCGTCGTTGCGTCGCTGGTGCTCCCGGTCGTCGCGCGCGGCGCAGGCAAGGATGCCGATCCCGATTCGATCGCGTGGAGATCCGAGCCCTTTCCGTCGGCGGATGGCGCCGCCGGCCCACGAGTGACGCTGATCGCACTCGATGGCGCGTCACTCGATTTCATCCTCCCGCGCGCGGCGGAAGGACGGCTGCCGAACTTCAGCCGCGTCATCGAAGGCGGGGCGGCGATCGACCTCGCGACGGTCCGGCCGACGCAGCCGGATCCTGTCTGGGCCGCGGTGGCGACCGGAATGTATCCGGCGAACAGCGGGGTCCGATCGGCGGCGCGTTACTACGCCAGGAACGACGACCTTGGTATCGATCTGCTGCCCGACCACTGTTTGTCGCACGCCCTCGTCCGAATCGGTCTCGTGAGCAACGAGCCGCGAACGTCCGACCAGTGGCAGGCGCGTCCGCTGTGGGGCGTCCTGTCCGATGCCGGCGTCTCGACCGGAATCGTGAGATGGCCGCTGACGCACCCCGCACAACCCGCCCTCGGGTTCATGGTCAGCGACCGCTTCCACCAGGCGGCACGCGCCGGGACACCGCTCGAGCGCACGGCGTATCCCCCGGAAACGGTGGACGTCCTGCGCGCGGCCGCGTCGTTTTCCTCGGCGTCCAACGCCGCTTCTCCGGCAGAGTTCATGGCGCGGACGCCCGAGGCCGCCGTGCGTGAGCGCGACCTGGTGTATGCGCGCGTCGCGCGAACGCTCCAGGAGCAACACCGTCCCCGGTTCATGGCGGTGCGCTACGAAGGGCTCGATGTGGTGGGGCACCACTACTGGCAATTCACGCAGCCGCCGGCTCCAAGCGGCGTCCCCGAGCGCCGGCGCCGCCGCTTCTCGGACGTGATCGAGCGGTACTACGCGATGATCGACCGAGAGCTCGGCGCCGCGGTCGAGGCCATGCAGGCCGGGGATCTCCTGATCGTCGTGTCCGGGTTCGGCATGCACCGGACCAGCCCGATCAAGCGCGCACTATCGCGGCTGCTGCGTGACGCGGACCTGAGCGGTACGCACGAACGTGCGCCGGACGGGTTCCTTCTGGCCTACGGTTCCGCCGTCCAGCACGGCCGCCCTCAACGCGGCTCCATCGTGGACGTGACGCCCACGTTGCTCTATTTCTTCGGCCTCCCG
>JACDCA010000434.1 GCA_013694635.1 Acidobacteriota bacterium
GAACGGATCTGGAGCAGTATCGGGCGCTCTGCCTGCTGGCTCTCGGGCGCGAGCAGGCCGCCATTGCGACCGTCGAGCGGCTGGTGCGTGACAACCCGATGTATCTCCCGGCCGCCGGCGACATATCTCCGCGGATGCAAACGATATTCGCGGCGGCGCGGTTGAAACTGGTGCCCGGCCTTGCTAGGGCCGCATATGGCGAAGCGAAGGCCGCCTACGACTCCAGGAACCGCGAGGGTGCTCAGGCGGCCTTCAAGCAGACGGTCGAGCTGATCGACAGCCTGCCCGCCACCGAGCAGGCGCCGCTTGCGGATCTGCGCCTGCTGGCGGGAGAATTTCTGAAGTTGTCCGCTCCGCCTGCCGCCCCTGCCCCAGAACCCGCGGCACTCCCCGCGGAGCCGCCGTCCAAACCGGCAGTAGCCGGCGAATTCATCGGGCCGATTGCCGTCCGGGAGCGGCTCCCTTCCTGGATTCCACCGGATAGCTCGGCCAGACGCACGGAGTACCTCGGCCTGCTGCGAATCCAGATCGACGCCGAGGGGCGCGTGACGTCGGCGGTGATTGTTACGGGCAGCCATCCTACGTACGACGTCGCCGTCGTCTCTGCAGCGAAACAGTGGCTCTACAAGCCGGCCACCAGAGGCGGACAGCCGGTCGCATCCTCCAAGGAAATCCAGGTCCGGCTGATCCCGCAGTAACGATGGGCTGAATATAGTCTGCGTAACAGCAGACTATATTCAGCCAATTATAGGTATTTCATCTTCGTCATAACGGTAAATTGCGTTAGATCGCAGAAAACACCAATACCGGCGCCCCAGATGACGCACTGCTGGTAGAACAAATGTCGTTGCTCCGGTGGCGACTTCCTTGCACTAATGCCACCTGTCCACGCATTGCAAGGCTCCGCTGTTCGTCTTGCGCTGGTGATCACGCAGCTAAAACGTGGCGCCCGATCGGCACGAGTCGATCGAGAGAGGCAGACAGCGGATGAAGCGTCGTTTAGGGGATCGCAGGGGTCGACCGCGGTTTGAGATAGTCGGCGAGTTACGGGGCACTCTGGACACAGTGATAGGAATGCCGCTCCTGAATATCGGGAAGAGCGGCGCGCTTGTGCAGTCGCCGGTTGCCCTCAGTCCGGAGTCGGTGCATCGCATCGCGGTGAGCTGTGATGGCCAATCGACCGCCGCTCGCGTGCAGGTGCGACACGTGCGCACCGTTCCGTCACCGGACGGCCGCGAATACTTCCTGATTGGACTCGAGTTTCTCTCCATGCCTTCCGCGTTGGAGGCGCAGATCAAGGCATGGACGGCAGGCGGTCCGCAGACCGCCCCTGAAAGCGTCTGAACATGCAGAACGCGCGACTCGGCCGGCGGGCCGGGGACCCCGTCAACCAGACCGAGCGGCGTCGGTCGCCGCGGACGGTAGTGCACTTCGACGAAATCGTTCGACTGGAGTTACGGCATCCAGTCCAACTCCTCGAGATCAGTCAGTCAGGGATCCTGCTGGGGTGCCAGGCCGAGGTTCCGGTTGGGGCACGGGCGCAGGTTCGAGCCGATCTCGCGGCGGCGCTTCCATTCAGCGCTGAGGTCGTGGTGAAGCGATATCACGTGAAGACAGGGCCGCGGAAGACGGCCGCCCTCGGGACGCAGTTCGGATCCATGGACGACCGGAGCCGGCGGCATCTCGAGCAGTTCCTGTTACGGGGCAAAGCATAAGAGTCGGCTGCGTCGGCGAGTGTGAGTTGGGAGTTGTCTCGGGAGAACGAATGAGAGCGCACGGTAACGGGGAATTGATCGGCACCAGCGTCGCGATCATCGAGCTCGTTCAGGAGATCGAGCGAATCGCGCGGTCGGATGCGAAAGTGCTGGTGACTGGTGAGAGTGGAGTGGGTAAGGAGCTCGTTGCGAGCGCCATCCACCGGCGGAGCACGCGGGCGACGCGCCAGCTGGTGACGGTCAACTGCGCCGGGCTGCCGGAAACGCTGCTCGAGTCCGAGCTCTTCGGCCACGTGAAAGGCTCCTTCACCGGCGCCTATCGCGACAAGATCGGCAAGCTGGAGCTCGCCGACGGCGGTACGATTTTCCTCGACGAAATCGCGGAAATGAGCCCGCGGATGCAGGGGCTGCTGCTGCGATTCATGGAGACCGGGGAGCTGCAGAAAGTCGGCTCCGACCGCATCACCACCCGTGTCAACGTCCGCGTCATTGCCGCGACGAATCGCAACCTGCGCGACATGATTTCGGAGGGAACGTTCCGCGAGGACCTCTTCTACAGGCTGAACGTCATTCACCTCACGGTGCCGGCGCTGCGTGAGCGCCGTGAAGACATCCCGCCGCTGATCGAGTACTTCCTGGGCCAGTTCTCGCGCGGGAACAGCAACGGTAACGGCAACGGCAACGGTCAGGTTGAGAAGGCACTCGCGCCTGACTCCATGCGTCTGCTGTGCGAGTACTCCTGGCCCGGCAACGTCCGCGAGCTCGAGAACGTAATCGAGCGGCTGGTCGTGACCGGTCGCAGCGATTCGATTCTCCCTGAGCAGCTGCCGATCGAAGTGCGGATGCACAGCAACGTCAGCCTGCGTCCGAAGCGCGAGCGCCGCCGCACCGTCGCCGACGATCTTTACAAGCGCCTGACCGAGGAGAACGAATCCTTCTGGGCGGCCGTGTATCCGCTCTACATGGAGCGGGAGATCACCAAAGGCAATGTCCGCGATCTCGTGCGCAAGGGCCTGGAAGATGCGAGGGGCAATTACAAGATCGTCGCGAAGATCTTCAACATGGAGCAGCGCGACTACAAGCGCTTCCTTAATTTCCTGCGCAAACACGATTGCCAGGTGCCGTTCAAGGAATACAGGCAGTGAATCTGGCGTGGCCTGGGGAATACCGATCATGCACCTGAAGACAAAAATCGCCGCCGCGGCGCTGGCCTTTTCTGCTGTCGCAAGCATGCAAGCGCAGCAGGCGACGCCGACCAAACCGATCCGCGGCGTCGCAAAGCCGCCGGCCGGCGTCGCGATCCCCGCGGGTGTGCCCACACCTGCCGATTACGTGATTGGTCCCGACGATGTGCTCGCCGTGGTGTTCTGGCGCGAGAAGGACATGTCGGGCGAAGTGTCCGTCAGGCCGGACGGGAAGATCTCGCTGCCCTTGTTGAACGATGTGCAGGCGGCTGGGCTCACCCCGGAACAGCTGCGGTTGGCGCTCACCGAAAGGGCTGGGAAGCTGATCGAGGAACCGTCGGTCACCGTCGTCGTCAAAGCGATCAACAGCCGGAAAGTATTCCTCACCGGGAATGTGAGCAAGCCCGGCGCTTACGCGCTCTCTGCGCCGATGACGGTGCTGCAACTCTTAGCGACCGCCGGCGGCGTCCTGGAGTACGCAAAGTCAAAGAACATCCGGATCATGCGCACGGAGAACGGCCGTCCTGTCAGTCTCAAGTTCAATTACCGCGACGTGGTCTCTGGGAAGAACCTGAAGCAGGACATCCTTCTCAAGCCCGGCGACACGATCATCGTTCCGTAGCCAGGAGATCTGATGCTTCCCGGTAAGAGCTTCACCCCCGAAGACATACTGCTCATCCTGCGGCGGCGCTACTGGCTGCTGCTGGTGCCGTTCGCGGTCATTGGTGCGGCCTCTGCCGTCTGGGCGCGAACGTTCCCTGACTGGTACCGCTCCGAAACCCTCATCCTCGTGGTCCCCCAGCGAGTGCCCGAGAACTACGTGAAATCAACCGTCACCACCCGGATTGAGGACCGCCTGAATTCCATCTCCCAGCAGATCCTCAGCCGCACGCGTCTGGAGCGCGTCATTCAGGACTTCGACTTGTACAGAGAGGAGCGGCGCACCGGGATCATGGAAGACATCGTGGAACGGATGCGTCGCGACATCGGCGTGCAGGTCGTTCAGGGGGATGCATTCCGAGTGAACTATGTCGGGCGGGATCCCAGGACCGTGATGAAGGTCACCGAGCGGCTGGCGTCTCTTTTCATCGAGGAGAACCTCAAAGATCGTGAGCTGCTGGCGGACGGCACGACTGTGTTTATCGAAGCTCAGCTCGAAGACGCGCGGCGACGGCTGATCGAACAGGAGAAGAAACTCGAGGCATACCGCCGGCGGCATTCCGGCGAACTGCCGTCACAGCTCGAGTCCAATCTTCAGGCGATCCAGAACACGCAGATGCAGGTCCAGTCCGTCGTCGAGTCGCTGAACCGAGACCGCGATCAGCGGCTCGTACTCCAGCGACAGCTGGCGGACGCCGAAGCGGCAGCCAGTGCCGAACCCGCAACCCCTCCAGCGGGGGCCGGTGAATCCGGGGACCTCGGAGGAACGGCGGCCCGGCAGCTTGAAATCGCGCGAGCGCAGCTGAAAGTCGCCGAGACCCGACTCAAGCCCGAGCACCCCGACATCGGGATGCTGAAGCGTCGCATTCGAGACCTGGAACAGGCGGCGGAGGTGGAAGCGCTGGCGAAACCGGTGACCGAAGGTCCGTCCCGAGCGGAGCTGGCCCGGCAACAACGCCTGGCCGGGTTGCGGAGGGAAATCGAGCAGCTCGATCGCCAGATTGGCCAGAAGACCGCAGAGGAAAAACGATTGCGCAGCGCTTCGGCGTCGTATCAGACGCGTGTCGACGCCGCCCCGACTCGCGAAACCGAGTTGGTAGAGCTCACACGCGACTATACGAGCATCCAGGGGATGTATTCGAGCCTGTTGCAGAAGAAAGAGGATTCAAAGCTATCTGCCAGCCTGGAGCGGCGGCAGATTGGTGAGCAGTTCAAACTGCTGGACCCGGCCCGTATGCCAGAAAGGCCGTTCAAACCCAACCGGCAGCTGTTCTATCTCGGTGGAATGGCGACGGGTCTTGCGATTGGCCTGGGCATCGTCGGGTTCCTCGAATACCGCGACCGCAGCTTCAGAAACGATCAGGATGTCACCCGCCTTCTCTCCCTCCCCGTGCTGGCGGTGGTGCCCGTGATGCAGTCGGACGCCGAGCGCCGTCAGGCATTCAGGCGGCACGTCGCTCGCAGTGTCGCTCTCGGCAGCACGGTGGCGGCGTGTCTCGCCGTGGTCGCTTACGCCTTCCTGCGTTGAGGACCGATGTACGAACAGTTCTTTGGTTTTCGAGAGCGCCCGTTCGACCTGACGCCAAACCCCCGATACCTGGTGTTGA
>JACDCA010000490.1 GCA_013694635.1 Acidobacteriota bacterium
GCCAAAACCTGCGGCTGCTCGAATGGTCGGTCCCCGAAGACGCCGACATCCGCGACCCGAAGATCGTCAAGCGGGCGAACCCGGCCTCCTGGATCAGCGTCCAGGCGCTCCGCGAGCAGCAGGAGGCAGTCGCCGAAGTCGCCTACCGGAGGTTCCATCTGAACCAGTGGACGGCAAGAGTCGGCGCCTGGCTCCCAGCCGGCGCCTGGCAAGCCTGCGCCGGCACCCCCACCTTCACCCCCGGTGAACGAGTCTGGGTGGGCGTCGACGTCGGCGGCGAACGCTCAGACAGCGCGGTCGTCTGGATCAACGAACAGCTGCACGTCGGCGTCCAGACGTGGAGCGGCGACGACGCCGTCCTCGAGGTCACCGCTCACGTCACCGAACTCGCCGCCCAGTACCAGATCGTCGAGGCCGTCTACGACCCCTGGCGCGCCGGCCAGATGGCGCAAGAGTGGGCTCAGCGCGGGATCACCGCCGTCACCTTCCCGCAATCCGACAGCCGCATGATCCCCGCCTGCGAAACCCTCTACGACGCCGTCGTGCACAAGCGGCTCGTGCACCCCGACGACCCCGACCTGAACAGCCACGTGCACGCCGCGATCGCCCGGCACTCCCGCCGCGGCTGGCGCTTGGACAAACCCGACCGGAGCACGAAGATCGACGCCGTGATCGCGCTCGCGATGGCGATCGATAGGCACGCATACCAGCCCGAACCCGCCGTCCTCCACGGCTGGGTCTAACCGAAAGGAGAACCCGCACCCATGACCCCCGAACCCTCAACCGAGCTGGCCGAACAGATCGCCGCCGACTGGAAGGCGATCACCCAAATCATGACCCTCGCCGGCGAAGACGACTTCGAGGCCGAGCTCCCCGAAGACCTCGAGATCAAACAGGTGGACGCGGCCCCACGCGCGATGACGCTGTTCAGGTTCCCGGACGTCATCTACGCGCTCGAGCCGTCACGAGGATGCGCCGTCGCGATCAGGAGCGACGGCGACTCAGTGCAGATGCGCGCGTTCGCGCGCGACGGAACCGAGATCGACAACGTAGACGTCCCGCTCGGCGACCCAGCCATGAACTAGACGGGGCATGAGCACGGCCCGACAGCCGACGAGGCGCACCCCTCCGACGCCGACCGTGACCCGAACGCCGCGCGACAGACAACCGCCCACCGAGTTTTTCTGACAGCCCCGGATACCCCTTTGCAGCGCTTTGCGCAAAAACGGCTCGTGCAGGCGGCCGAGATCTCAGAGGTCGTGTCGCCAATTGGAGACAAGGCGACGACGCCTTCGCTCGCGTATAGTCGGATGTAAAGGGCAGAACGCGCGCCTCGCGGCGAAGCGGCCCTCGACATGCCGGCTCCGGTACGTGGAGCGCTTACGCAAAACGCCCGCATGCAGGCGTTCGTGTCCCTCGACTCAGCGAACGCTAGACCAGTTCCGCGCTATGCAGCGCGGAGACGCGCGGCCGGGGCAAAGGTCGCCGTTACCACGTTGTCAGCCGTTGCCGCCTTTTTTGCCGTGCGTGGCGACGAACGAGACGCAGTCGCCCTCGTTCTTGAAGCTGGGATCGGTGAACGTCTGCCAGCCATCGTTCTTGCACTGATCCTTGCTCGTCGGCGCTGCGACTTTTTGCCTTCCCTCGAACACAATCGCGCCTTGGAACGAGAAGTAAGTGAAGTACGTGCCCGTCCCGGGATAGATCTCCGAGTCGAATGCAATCACATCAACGCGCAACCCGATCCGGTCGATCACGAAGCCAGCGAGCTCGTAGCCTAGGATCGTCCCACCGCCCGGAGTGCCGGTCGGCCGAAAGTCAATCCACAACCAATTCGGCACGCCGTCCGTGATTGTGCTCGCAAACTCGTTGAACCCTGGTGTGTCGGAATCCGCCCACACTGTCGTGCCGCTTGCACTGGCACCGATCGGACCGAAGGCAATCTGCGCCGTCGAATGCAGGAGGCACGGAAACTCGGGGTCCGGCCCCTCCACCAGACAGAGGGTCACAGTGACGCTATCGAACAACCCGGGCCTGCCGACGCCGTGAGTCACCGGCAGTACCGCCACCGTGCTACTGGGGGCGAGCTGAGGAGAGGCGGTCGCCGTGCCAACCCCTGCGCCCCCGTACGCAAACAGCGTAAGCGCGACCACGACCGCAACCGGAATCGTCACCATCGCGGCGCGTGACCTGCTAGGCAGGTGCCTGCCGCACGCACGATCAACCACGGCGCGATCCTACAACGGAACTGGCGGATGGCGCAACCGTTCGGACCGCCACGAGTAACCACTCGCGTTCGGAAAAGCGTACCGAGCTTCTTCTTCGCTGCTTCCGTCGCCTTCGTGCCGGCGAGCGTCAGTAGTTAGCGTTAAAGGTCCAGAACAACCGGTCGCCTAGCCGACGTGTCCTGGATTCCCTACATGAGGGGCAGTCGCCGAGGGCTGTTGACGATCGTGAAGCTCGCACGCCATGGCTCGGCTCGCGCCGCCGAACGTGCTAGACGCGATCTCAGAGGCCGCCGAACACCACAGGGATAGCCGACTGCTGTAGAAGGTGAGCATGCGATGTCTGGGATTTTGAGGCTATGTCTGTAAAGTGACGGCAGAAGGGAGGTGACCAATACATGGTGACCATTAGCGTAGACACCACGACGACGGTCGACATGGAGCAGGCGAGGGCGATCCTCGACTTCCTCCTCGGCGACGATCAGGGCCGCGACGACTCCGCGGGCGTGGCCAAGACGCCGCTGCCAGGTGGCGGCACGCACGGCGGCGCACTCGAACCGCCGGGCCAAGGCGTCACGCCCGCTGAATACGCCCGCGCGCTCGTCTCCGTCTGGCCGCAGCTTGGGCCGAGCGGACAGCGACTACTCCGCGTGGCTGCGGAGTTCGCTCCCGACGATACGTTCACGTTCGAGAGGCTGGCCGAGCGGCTGAACATGCCGGCCAAGTCGGTGAAGGCCGTACACCGGAACCTGTCGCGCGGCCTCGGCGTACGCGACATCCCGGTGTCGAAGGTCATGCCCGCGACGTGGGATGGGCGGCAGAACTACAGCCTCCCGCGCGAGATCCGGGACGCGATTCTCGGGCTGTAGACGGCAAGGGGGGCC
>JACDCA010000512.1 GCA_013694635.1 Acidobacteriota bacterium
CGACAAGTGCTCCCGGCAGACCATCCAAAGCTCGCCGTCGGCCTCAGCAATCTCGGGTTCATCTTGTGGAGGAAAGGAGAGCTGCAAGAGGCCGAGCAACATCCGCAGGTTCGCTACCCGTGGTTCAAGGGGGGAGATTCAGACCACGCTTGGCGCCGCGCTTGCCGCACAAGGAAAACGGGACGAGGCCGAAAAGCTCCTGCTGTCGGGCTACGACAGTTTGCGTGACGTCGCTTCGACGCCACCGCCGCGACTCGGCGCCGCCCTCCAGCGGCTTGTCTCGTTCTACGCCGCCACCGGTCAATCCGAACAGGCCGCGTCCTGGCGCAGCCGCTTGCAGGCGTTCGACGCGTCCAGTCGCGCCGCGAAGACCGGGATCACGTCGGCGGCGCAACTGCACCCTGCGCCGTCGTCGGCGCGATAGCGCCCGCGCCCCGAACTGCGGCCGCTCTAATCCTCCAGGGTCGGTATCTCCAGAGGAAAACCCGGAAAGGTCTGCCCAAGCTCCGGGCTGGCATCGACAAACGACATGCTCTGTCGATACATCAGATCATGTCCGGGCGGCGGATAGATTTTGTCCACTTCGTCCACCGACATGGCATGCGACGCGACCCGCGTGCGCGGGTTGTAATTCGCGTCCTCGGCGCGCCGGACCGTCTCGACCGCCTGCATCATGCCGTGGTCCTCGTGCATCAGGATGTGACAATGATTCGCCCACATGCCGACGTAGTCGGCAAACCGCGAGCGGAAGATCACTCGCCCGCCCCTCGGGATCGACACAGTGTCCATCCACTGCGGCGCGTCCAGAATATTGTGCAGCCGTCCTTGCTCGTCGGGCACATCGATGCGTGTGACCCAGCACGGGTTGACATGAATGTGGAACGGATGATCGGCACCTTTGGTCGTGATCTGAAATTCAGGATCGCGTGCGAATCGCTCCTGGCCAGCGGCGCGGCCGATCGGGTAGGCCCGGTAGTGGAGGGCGTACTGTCCCGGCTGCTCGAACTTGGCCTTGTCCGTGTGACTCCACAGCGAGACCGAGCAGTTGTAAACGATCCATTCCTCGCTGGTGTCCAACAGCGTCTTCGGGTGATTCGGATGGTGATGCCCGAACTTCTGCGGTGCCGGCGGAACCGGGTTCTTCGTGAGGTCGAACTCGCCGTTCACCGCCATCGTTCGTGAGAAGGGCGGCAGGAGCACGCGCGCCCCATTGATCTCGTCCCACAGCCGCTCTTTGAGCTCGGGATGCGCACGGGCAAACGTTTCGGGCACTTCGACGAGCGGGAAATCGGTCGGGCCGTAGCCGGAATAACTCAGCGTGCGCGTGCGGAAGCTGTCGGCCGGCACACCGCGTTGCTTGGCCTCCGCCGCGCGCACCCGCACTTCGCCGTCGGCAACAGGCAGCAGATACGGCGGCACCGGCGGCAGTTTGTCGCGCAAGCTCATGACGTCGAAGTCGCCGCCGGGCACGGGATCACCGGCCACCCTGATATAGCCGACGACCACGTCGATTGGGGCGGGGTTCGCAGGGTTGAACCCCGGCCGCCCGGTTGCGATGGTCAACTGCAGGCGCTGCTGGAAGTTGTCCGTCGCGAGTGGAAACTCCTGCGAGAAGACCGTATAAACCTTGCCCGCTGCGTCGACCGGCGCTTTGAAAAACACGTCAGCCCGATTCGCGTTGGTGAGAAACACCTGGTTTGGTCGCACGAACAGATTGCGCAGGCTGTCGCCGTCGCGGTAACAGTCCTCCACATTCTTGAGCATTGCGCGGGCCGGATTGTCGCCGGCCTCGACGCGACCATCCAGAGGGTTGCGACTGCCGGCATTCTGCTTCGACAGATCGCGGATCGTGTGTCGCGCGCGGCCATTTTCGACCTCGACCAGCGTGATGCCGTCGAACGCCAGTTGAAACAGACCGCGCGTCGCATCCGCGATGTCCTGCCTGGTGACTGCCTCAAACCGTCGCGGGCCGCCTGCCTCTCCTGGAACAACGCGCCACAGTTGGCGATCGGCGTAGACGAACTGGCCCTCGAGCACCATGAAGGACTTGAAGCCGCGGCCGTCGACGCTCGCGTTCAGCACACGCCATCGCTCGACCGCGCCCGGTCGCATGAACATCGTGGTCGGTGAGAACCCGCCGTTGATTGCGGTCGGCGGCGCGGTGCGCGCCTGACCGCGGCGCGGACCCGCATCGGAATCGACGGAGAAGACCTCAACGCGCTGGATCATCATCAAGCGCTCGCGATAGTCGTACGGGCCGGTTTTCACGCAGGGATCCGGCCGATCGTTGCCCGTCATCGCCCGATTGATCGCATCGTCCACATCGCCTTCAACGATGAGGAAACCAGCCAGGCCGCTGGCAACCTGATCGTGTGTCGAGCCGTGCGCGTGAGGGTGATACCAGTGCGTCCCCGGGGGATGTGGCTGCGGTGCGGCACCACGCATACGACGCGAGCGCTGGACGTCGCCCAAGTGGTGCTCGTACTCGGCTTCAGCGATGCGCTCGTACGACGCCAGTGCGCGGCAGGCAGGATCGCCCGACTTCTTACGCATCTCACCATCCGCTCGCGGCAGGATGC
>JACDCA010000562.1 GCA_013694635.1 Acidobacteriota bacterium
GGGCATGCCTGCTTTGACCTTGAGGTCGTCGAGCTGGCGCACCCGCAGCTCGTAGTTTGCGCGGCGCTGGTCCACTTCGGCCATCTGCGGGGCGAGCTGCGACTTCACGCCTTCCGTCGCGATCGCGAGCCTCTTGCGGGCAATCGCGAGGCGATTCTTGAGCTCGTCCACCTGGCCCCGGAAGCCCTTGACCTGCAGCTCCGACACCAGCCCGTCCTTGTACAGCTGCTCGTTCGCCTCGAGGGTCAGCGCGGCCTGCTTGAATGTGGCCTCGATGTTCGCCGCATCCGACTCCTGATTGAGCAACTGACTCTCGAGTTCTGCTTTGCGGTTCTGGTACGCAGCCTGTGCTGACCCGAACCCAAGCTGCGCATCCATCACAGATTGCCGCAGCTCCGGATTCGTCAGTTCCAGGATGACCGTGTCGGGCGTCACGTTCGCGCCGGGGCGGAGGAGGATCTTCTCGACGCGGCCTTGTGTGGTTGCGGGAATCCAGCGGATCTCTTCCGGCACGAGGGTCCCGGACCCTCGCACCTGCCGAATCATGGAACCCTTCTTCACGGTGTCGATCCACACCGTGGCGCGGTCCACCGATGGAGCCGCCGGCTTGAGCCGGGACACGCCCACGGTAATCAAAATGATGACGAGGAGCGCTGCGCCCCCATACAGTGCGCGGCGGATCTTCTTCTTGCGGACGACGTCCGACGAGCGAGCAATATCGACCATTGATTGCCTCTGTCCTGAGCCTCCGGAGAAGAAAGGGGCCTCCGGCGTCAGTCCAGATAACCCAAGCCCTGTGCCACGACTTTCTGACTGTCTAACATGTTGACCGAGGGAAGTTTGCGGATTTCAGTCGCAATCAGGGCGCGCCTCGCCGTGCCCGGATCCGGAACCCCTTCGTCCCGGGAACGGACAGCTCAATCAGACGAGCATCGGCCCATTGGACGGAATCCGCAGGTCACTGGTTTAGAACAATTTACAGCATTAAAATTTGGTTTGACAAAGCAAAGTAATGGCGGCATCGTAGCGCCATGGACCCGGCCGCCGCGGCAAGGCAAGTGATGGCCCTTTACCCGCGCATCTACTTTGCCTGCCACACGCGCCACGTTCGGGATCCTCAGACCCAGCGGCTTCTGAGCCGTCACCAGGCCAGCATCCTGGATCATCTAGACGAGGTCGAGCCGACGACCCTGAACGACCTGGCGCGCCATATGGGCGTGACCGCAGGGACGATGTCGTTGGCGATCGATCGACTCGAACGCAAGGGCTATGTCGTGCGGCTCCGCGATACGGCCGACCGCCGGCGTGTGCATCTGCGCTTGACGACGGGCGGTGTTCGCCTTCGTCAGGCATCGTCGGTCCTCGATGCCGTACGGGTGGAGGCGCTCGTGGAGCGTCTACAGGGCGCGGACCGCGACGCGGCGATCCACGGACTCGCACTCCTTGCACGCGCGGCACAACAGCAGATGGAAGCCCAGAGCAATGCCGGACATGCCGAATCAGCAGCGAGCGGAGGTGACAGATGATGAAGTGGTTGATCGGCGCTGCAATCGTGATCGCGGCGATCATCGCGCTGATTGCGCTCATCGGGGCTCGATTGCCCCGCTCGCACAGCGCAACACGAGAGGCACGTTTCGATGTACCGCCGCAGGCGATCTGGGATGTCATCACGAGTGTCGATGCGTTTCCGTCCTGGCGGGCGGACGTGAAGAAGGTTGAGCGTCTGCCGGATATCAATGGGCAAGTGGCGTGGGTCGAACAGGGCAGCTCCGGCCGGCTTACACTGGCCGTCGAACGTCGCGAGCCGCCCACGCTTTTGCTGTTACGCATCGCAGATCCGTCGCTCCCGTTCGGCGGTACCTGGACGTACGAGCTCACCCCGTCGGCCGGAGGCACTACGCTGGCCATCACGGAAAACGGCGAGGTCTACAATCCGCTGTTCCGATTCATGGCCCGTTACGTCTTCGGTCATGAAGGCACCATCAATGCCTACATGGCGTCACTGAAGAAGAAGGTCGAGTCCAATCGTGGGATATGACGCCGCTTGCACGCTGCGATACGGACGTCGGACCGCGCCGGGGACGGCGTGGCTCGAACACAAGGAACTCGTCTTCCGCGGTCCGTTCAGGCTCGTCATTCCGCTGAATGGGATACAGGCGGCCACGGCCTCGGGCGGACGACTCGAGGTGCGATTCGGGGGAACCGTCGCCGAGTTTCAGATCGGGGCGGCGGCGGCGAAGTGGGCGCAACGCATCACGAACCCACCCTCTCGACTCGACAAGCTCGGTGTCAAGGCGGGAATGCGTGTGGCCCTGGTCGGAGTGAGCGACGAGGACTTCGTCCGCGAACTGGCGAAACGGGAAGCCCGCGCGGTTCGCGGTGCACCGAAAACCGGTGCGGCGCCGGCTGACATCATCTTCTACGCCGCTTCGACGCGCGATGCACTCGAACAGCTCGCCGCACTCGCGCGGCGCTTGAGTCCGGCCGGAGCCCTGTGGGTAGTGCGGAAGAAAGGCCCTGACTCGCCGGTGACCGAAGCCGAAACAATGGCTGCCGGCAAGCGCGCAGGGCTTGTCGACGTCAAAGTCGTGAGCTTCTCGGAGACACACACAGCCGAGAAATTCGTCATCCCGGTGGCGAAACGAGCAGGACGTCGCCCTTCGTCGTCAGCTTCACCTCGTAAGCGCCGATAACCTTTCTGGCGGGTCCGCAGCGGACGGCCCCGGTCGCACCATCGAATTGCGAGCCGTGCCACAGGCATTGCACCGTACCGTCGATGATCACGCCACCGGCCAGCGACCCGCCACGGTGTGTGCAGGCGTCGTCGAACGCGATGAACTCATCTGCCTTCCGTGCCAGCACGATGCGGTGGCCGTTTACGTGGAGGAGCTTCATCTGGTCAGCCGCGAGGTCGTCGGTGTGCGCGACCACCAGCGGCTCTCCGGCCTTCCCGGCGAACGAGCTTTCCTGCCATTTGCCGGCTTCGGCGTAGCGATGGTCGACGCCGATCAGGTTACGGGTGACGAGGGTCCCGCCGAGCCAGCCGGAATATGCGAGGATCACAGCACCGATGAGCTCGAGGGCGATGGAGGGGGGCGAGGGCGACCAGTCAGCCCCCCGGAGGGTCCACGCACCTCCAAAGAGCGCCAGCGCGGTAATATTCAGCGCGCCATGTTTAGTAGCTCGTTTCTTACCCGAGCTCCCCGGGGGCACCGTATAGACG
>JACDCA010000580.1 GCA_013694635.1 Acidobacteriota bacterium
CCACGCGCGCACGCCGCGGGTGGACCACTCCTCCGCAAACTGCCGCAAGTACGTGGACGCCCGCCGTGGCATCGCGCCCAGCGAGTGCGTCACCAGATACGTGCAGGTGTCGAGAATCGGAAATTCGTGACGCCAGGCGACAAGTCGGTCTTCGCGCATCAGGGACACTTTACCGTGTCATTGGAAGATTGCGAGAGCGTTGTCGTAGAGAATCGCTTTCTTCGACGCGTCGGTGAGGGGAAGGGCCAGGAACCCATCCACGTTTTGCCGCATGGACTTCACCCCGGGGCTGGGCCAGTCGGTCCCCCAGACCGTCTTGTGGGCGAGCTCCTCGAGCCGGGGGAAGTACTCGAGCAACCTGGACGGCGGAATGCCGGACACTTCGAGGAACACATTGGGATGGCGCCGGACGACGAAGAACGCGGCCTCCATCCAGAGCGGCCGGCCGCCGTGGGCCAGCAGAATCTTCAGCTTCGGAAAATCGATCGCGACGTCGTCGACATCCATCGGGTCGCCGAGCCGGCTGCGGGCGCCCGGAAACACCGACGTCCCCGTATGGATCGTGACCGGCAGCCCCGCCGCCTCGGCGCGCCGATAGACGTCGGCGAGAGACGGCAGCTCCTGCAGATATGCATTCGCCCGGAACAACTGGTGGGGCGGATGGATCTTCAGGGCGCGCACCCCCATCTGAATCACCCTGTCGGTTTCACCGCCGGCATCCGCGACAAACGCCGGATGCACCGAGCCGAACGCCATCAGCCGCTGTGGGTCGACCGATGCGTACCGCACCATCCACTCGTTAACCTCGCTGGTGAATCCCATCACGTCCGGACTGACGTAATTGATCAGACCCACCCGCTCGACGCCATCGGCGTCCATCTGCCGCAACAGCTTCGCCGGATCCGTCGCGAACGCCTCGAGCTCGGCGCGATTGTCCTTACGGTGCCAGAACGTGTGCTGCACGTCCGGCTTCATCATGTGAAACGGCTGGATGTGGATATGAGCGTCGATTATAGGAAACATGAGCGGGAGAGTGCGAAGTGTGCCGAGAGTGCGTGGGCCTTACGAGGTGCCGACGGTGAAAGTGTGCACAGCACCCGGCTGCACCCACCGCACTTTCCGCACCCTTCCGCACCCTTCTAATGTCACATAGTCAGGTCTACCCACACACTCTTGATTTGCGTGTAGTGGTCGAGTGCGTGGGCGCTCATCTCGCGGCCGAAGCCGCTCTGTTTGTAGCCGCCGAAGGGGGCGGCGGTGTCGTAGATGTTGTAGGTGTTGATCCAGACCGTACCGGCCTGGAGCTTCCGCGCGACGTAGTGCGCCTTCTTGATGTCGCGCGTCCAGACCCCGGCGGCGAGGCCGTACGGTGTGTCGTTGGCGCGCGCAATCGCCTCGTCGAGATCGGCGAACTCGATCGCCGCCAGCACGGGCCCGAAGATCTCCTCGCGCGAGATCGTCATCTCCGGCTGCACGTCAGCAAACACCGTCGGCTGGAAGAAGAATCCCTTGCCAGTGCCGATGTCGGCGCGCTCACCGCCGGCCACCAGCGTCGCCCCTTCCCTCTTTCCGGACTCGACGTAGCGGGTGACCGTCTCGAGCTGCTTTTTCGAGGAGAGCGCACCAAAGCGCGTCTTCGGATCCATCGGATCACCCGCCACCATCTTCTTCGTCCGTGCGGCGAGCTTGTCGATGAACTCGTTCTTGATCGACTTGTCGACCAGCAGCCGCGAGCCGGCGGCACAGACCTCGCCTTTCCCGTAGAAGATCCCGATCGTCGCACCGCGGATCGCTGCCTCGATGTCGGCGTCGGCGAGCACGATGTTGGGTGACTTGCCGCCGAGCTCGAGCGTGATCTTCTTGACGGTGTCGGCAGCGCCTTTCATGATCGACTTGCCGGTGCTCGTGTCCCCGGTGAACGCGATCTTGTCGATGTCGGGATGCTCGACGATGGCCTGACCCAGCTTGGCGCCCGGCCCGCTCAGCACGTTGAGCACACCTGGCGGCAGCCCCACTTCGACCGCGATCTCTCCGAGCGCGAGCGCCGTCAGCGGCGTCTGGCTTGCGGGCTTCACGATGATCGTGTTGCCGCACGCGAGTGCCGGCGCAATCTTCCACACGGCGATCAGGAGCGGGAAATTCCAGGGGACGATCGCCGCGCAGACTCCCAGCGGCTCACGGAGCGTATAGGTGAGATAGTTCCCCTTCACGGGAATCGTCTCTCCCATCACCTTGTCGGACCATCCCCCGTAATACTCGAAGCATTCGGCGGCGGCGGGGATCTCGATGTGCCGCGATTCGCTGATCGGCTTGCCGTTGTGCAGCGTCTCGAGGCGCGCAATTTCGTCGGCACGCTCCATCAGGCGCTCGCCGAGCTTGCGCACGAGTCGTCCCCGCTCGCGGGCCGACATTTGCGCCCATGGCCCGTTGAGCGCAGCGCGCGTGGCCGCGACAGCAGCGTCAAGGTCCTCGGCTCCCGCCGACGCCACCACCGCGCACACTTCCTCGGTGGCCGGATTGATCACCTCCATCGTCTGTCCAGACGATGCCGGGCGCCATTCGTTGTTGATGAAGAGATGTTTTTGATCGACCGCCGCTATAGACATGTATGAACCCTCGTCCCGCGTTCGGAGGGGACGGAAGCAACGGGACGGATCATCCTTTCTCCGATCCCTCCGTCCGCTCCGTCATCATCGCCCGGAAAACTTCGGTGCCCTCTTCTCCAGATTCGCCGCGATGCCTTCCTTCGCGTCCTCACCCTGAAACAGCAACTGCTGCAACTCGCGCTCGATGGCCAGGCCTTCGAGGAAGCCGGCCTCGGCGCCCGATTGCACCGCACGCTTCATCCGGCCTACCGCTTTACTGGCCTTGTGCGGCGGCGTGAACTGCTTCGCGTAATCGTGCGCGGCTTCGGCGAAGGTGCGCCCGTTCAACTGCTCGTCTCCCCAGACGTCGGTGACGATGCCGAGCGTGTGTGCCTCGTCGAACGTCAGGAGGCGACCAGTCGCCATCAGCTCGATCGCACGAGCCTTGCCGACGAGGCGCGCGAGGCGCTGCGTCCCGCCGGTGCCCGGGAGCACGCCCAGCGCCACTTCGGGCAATCCGATCCGGCTGGATCCCTTTCGTGCGATGCGGATGTCTGCCGCCATCGCCACTTCGAGGCCGCCGCCGACGGTATGGCCGTTGAGCGCGGCGATCACCAGCTTCGGCGTCTGTTCCAGCCGGTTCAATGTCTCGTTCGCGTGCAGGCAGAAGTAGTACTTGAACTCGGGATCCGCATCCCTGAGCATCCCGATGTTCGCGCCGGCGCAGAAGAACTTGTCCCCGGCGCCGCGGATCACGATGACGTGGACGTTGGGGTCCATCCGCGCTGTCAGGACCGCGGAATCGATCTCCCGCATCATGTCGTACGAGTACGTATTGGCAGGAGGATCGCTCAGCTCGATCGTGCTGACGCCGTCGGCGACAGAGACGTTGATCTTCGTCGCCACTTACGCTTCGGTGCGGACGTATTCGAAGTTGATCGGCATCCGGTTGACGCCGCGCGCGGGTGGCGCGATGTAATTCGCAAACTTCCCCGGCTCGTAGACCGGCGTGGCCATGATGCTGAGCAGGTACTCGCGGTCGGCCGGCGACGGGAGCCATCCGTTCTTCCGGCGGGCCCATTCCGAGTCCGACAGCGGCGCCCCGTTCGGATCGAAGTGGAGCGACGAGAACATGCCGATGCCGCGGTTGAATTTGCGGTCCGGCAGCCGCAGCCGGTCCGACATGCCGTGGCGCTCGAAGATCTTGTTCCAGCGGACGACGCCCGCCTCGCAGTCGCCCACGTACCAGTCGCGCAACACTTCGTTCATCGCGGTCCGCATCGGGATCGCCTTACGCTCCAGCCGTCCGTCGGCCGGCACCTCGAGGTCATAGAACTTCTCGGTGAGCACGTGGTCGTCCCATTTCTCTTCCTGGGCGCGCCCCTTCAGTCCGTTCGCGAAGTAGGTGGCCGCGTTGGTCGAGATCTCGTTGCCATGAAGGTCGAGCGACAGGCTGAACCACAGGTTGATGAATTTCTGGATTGTCGGAAGATCGATGCCTCCGATCCGCCGCACATCCTCCGAAAACCCCGTGTCCTTCATCAACTGACACGTACGTTCGATGATGCGTGCGATGCCGGTCTCGCCGACGAACATGTGATGCGCTTCCTCGGTCAACATGAAGCGGGTCGTCCGGGACAGGGGATCGAGCGAGCTCTCCGACAGCGAGAGCAGCTGTGACTTGCCATCCCGGTCCGTGAACATCGTGAACATGAAGAAGTCGAGCCAGTTCTCGATCGGCTCG
>JACDCA010000586.1 GCA_013694635.1 Acidobacteriota bacterium
CGCTCGAAGCCCCACCGTGAGCGGCACGTCAACGACGCCGGCGCGCCCGTCCGCGTCGATAGCGGCGAACCGGATCCGCTGGCGCCCCGGCAGGAGCTTCGCGGACGCGGTAATGACCACAGGCGACGCGTCAGCCTTCTCCAGAGTGCTACGACCGCTGGCAATGACGTTCTCGTCGTTCAGCACGATGAAGCCCCACTGCACGGGCGCGCGGACCGCCGGTGCGCCCACGTGCGCTGTCATCAACACTTTGAGCAGCGACGGGTCGTCCCCGCGGGTGGTGTATGTCGCAACACTAAGGGGCAGATCGGCTATGTCGGTCGGTTGTTCCAGCAACATCCGCAGGGCTTCGGGTGTCCCAGGCTTCGGCGCGACGCTGGGATCGAGAGCAACCTGCGCCCGCGCGCGCACCGTGACTCCCTCCCTTGTCACTTTGATCGACAGATCCCGCGGCTTGCCGTCGACGTCGGTAGGGAGCGCCTCCAGACCGAGCTCGTAGAAATTCGTGATCTCGGTGCCGATGCGATCGAACACGCCCGCGGCGGATCCGACGCCGTAGAAAAACGAGCCGCCGGTCATGCCGGCCATCGTTGTCAGGCCCTCGGCCATGTCGCGCCCGCCGAACGCAGACGTCACGTCGCGCCGCGCGGTCGTGACATCGGTGGACGCCTGGTCCACGTGGATCGCGTGCAGCACCAGGCCGGTGAGCGCCGCCTTGTGCGCGAACTGGTTGTACTCCCCGAGAAGCTCCTGATCGAAGCGAAGACCGCCTGAAATAACGACCAGATGCTTGGGACCGCGGAGCGGTCGCAGGCGATCCATCAGGTTGTTCAAAGCCGCCAGCGTCGATCGGGCTCCCGAGCGCGCCATCAGCAGCATCTCGTTCGCCTGCACGACGACGCCAGCATTGCACTCCTCCGGCACTCTTGGCCGCGATGCCACGTCGGCGTCGGGCGGTGGCCGGCATTCGCGGTACACGACCTGTGCGAGCAGCTGCTTGTCCTGCCGCTCGATACCGGCCGCTTCGGTCCAGGTGATGTGCCATCGCCACGGTGGCAATGGCATGGTGCCGGTCATTTCGCGTAAGGCGGCACGGACACGCTCATGCTCGCGTGTCGGTTTTACGCCGCCGGTCGGCAGCCCGAGTAGGCCGACGGCGTCTGACGGGGCAAGCGGATCGAGCACGCGCGATCCGGCTTCGAATAGCGACTTCTCGCTCCCGGTCCGGATCGTGTCACGGTCGATGACGAACATCACAAGACGTCCGGACGCAGCTGGAGCCGATGACCCCGTGGGGGTCGTGGCGTCCGCCGACGGCGCGTACACCCCGGTGACATCCGCACCGTTGAAGCGAGCGAACACCACCTTGCGCGGCTCACCGCTGACAGTGACGGTGAAATCAGACGTCTGGAGATCGCGAATCGGACGGCCGTCCTTGTCCATCACCGAGGCCTGCACGGTGAGCAGATCGACGCCGGAACGAAATACTGAAGGCGGCTGCTGCGGTGCGGCGTCGAGCGAAGCGGCGACGCTCAGGGCGAAGATGAGTGCGGAATGGCGCACGGTGGCCTCCTTACTTCGCGGTGTCGGCGACGACTTCGAAAGCGCGGCTGACGCGACCGACCGGCTGTGCATCGATGAGCGCAATGGCGCTGGCGGTGTAGCGCCCGGGAGGAAGCGTCGTGGTGTCGATCTGCGCCTCAGCGAGCACGACGACTGCGGACGCGCCGCCGCGCGCCGCCATCAGGACGCGCCGGGTAGGCTCCGCGGCGCCGGCGGGCAGGATCTCCAGAGCGACTCGCGTTTTTTCGAGCGCCGCCACATCCGCGGAGACGATCTCGAGCAACGCGGAAAGCCGTTGACCCGCGACGATGCGGCTGTGTGGCTGGATGCGGCCGCTGATAGCGGTGCCCACGATCACATCGCTCAATTGCAGCGGCCCCGCCGCACGCAGCCCAACAGTCAGCGGGGCATCGATCACTCCCGCCCGTCCATCGGACGCTGTTGCCGCGACGCGAATGCGGTAACGCCCCGGCGCCAGCTGCAGCGACGTCGTCAGGATGCGTTTGCCGACTTCGTCAGTGGACTGCTGGCGTCCATCGGCCATGACCTTGTTGCGATCGAAAACGGCGAAGGCCCAGTCTGAGATCGGCGCGCCGAACTCGGCCGAGAGGAGCACGCGTAACGAGGCGGGCTCATCGCCGCGCGTCGTGTACGATGCGACGGCGATCGGCAGATCGGCGATGTCGGTTGGCTGCGAGAGCAACGTCAGCAGTGGATCCTTCGAGGCTGCGTCATCGTTTTTCGCCAGCAGGACCTGCCGGCGCGTACGCACCGACACATCAGGACGACTCACCTTCACGCTCACGTCGTGGAGCTTCCCATCGGCATCAGTGGGCAGCGTTTCGATGCCGAGCTCGTAATCGTTGGCGATCTCAGTCTTGATCCGGTCGAATACTCCCGTCGCGCGGCCGACGCCGGCGTAATACGCCCCGCCCGTCATACCCGTCATCGTCGTGAGGCCGGCCGACAGGTCGCGGCCGCCGAATCCAGACGACACGGTGCGCCGGTCCGCCACGTCCGAATCGGGCTGATCGACATGCACGGCGTGCAGTGTGATCCGCGCGGCCGCCGCAGCCCGCGCAAAGTCGTTGTAGTGTGGGAGGATTTCCTGGTCGAACGCCTGACCGCCCGAGATGTGGACAATGTATTTCGGTCCGCGAACCGGCGCCAGCGCCTTCAATGTGCCTTCCAGTGCCTGTAGAACCGTTCGCGCATGCCCGCGCCCTGCGAAAAGCAGAGTCTTCGCCTGCACCTCTAGCTCCTGCGGGCAGGTGTTTAGCACGACCGGATTGCTCGAGGCACTGCATTCGCGCTCGACCACGCGGGAGATCGTGGAGGCGTCGCTGCGCTCGAACGCAAGCGCCTCATCCCAGGTGATGTTGCGGTCCTTGACCCCGCCGATGGGCGCTGGCTGCGTGCCGGTGATGCGCTGGAGCTCATCGCGCACTCGGGCATGATCTCGTGTCGGATCGACGCCGCCGACCGGGATACTCAAAACGCCGACCGCATCCGCGGGGGACAGCGCATCGAGGATCGCGGTGGAAGACTCGAGCAACGCCTTCTCGGATCCTTTCCTCATCGAGTCGCGGTCGACGACGAACATGACGAGGCGTCCGCCGGCGGTTGCAGTGTTGTCGGCGTGGGCGGCCGGTGACGCCGGCGTCGCGCCCGACCCCGCAAGTGCGACCCCCGTCCCCGCCAACCCGCGAAAGCGGGCGAACAGTACCTTCCGCGGCTTCCCCTCGACGGTCACATTAAAGTCAGCCGCGGTGAGGTTAGTTATTGGACGTCCGTCCTTGTCCAGAACGCTCGTCTGCAGCGTCAGCAGATCCACGCCGCTCTTGAAGGGCGGGGGCTGTGGCTGCTGTGAAGGAGGAAGCGACGGTCCCGAAGCCGAAAGTAGCGCCGCCGTAGCGGCCGCGGCGATGATGCGCAATGAGTTTTTCTCCGGTGGGGCTGGCAGTTGGACTATATCACCCAGTGGTCATTGATATATCGGCGGGGCCACTGCACCCCGCCTGGCGACCTTCACTCGCTTGCGCTCCGTTCCGGTCGCGCCCAGTAGTACGCGCGCCCTTGTGGCCAGTTGACCACCCAGATCAGGTTTCCGCTGCGGCTGCGATAGGCCTTCGCGCCCGTCGCGGCAATACGCTCGGCGTCGAGCTGTTGTCTCAACTGCACGGGCCACCATTCGATCCGCCCCGGGATCTCGCATCGCACGCCCGCCAGGGAGATCTCGTCAGGCTCGAGTAACGCGCGCAATTCCGCGGACGCTTCCGCGGGGAAGTTGATGATGCCCCAGCGTTGCCAGCTGTCGGGTACATACGCAGCGCGCAACTCGTACGAACGCGATGGCAAGCCCGCCGGCATCCAGCCTCGCGCAATCGTGCTGCTCGCCTCGGCCAAGGTGCCGAACGTGGCTGTCTTCGCGTCGACGCCGGTGCACGCGCTGGCGGTCAGCACAGCGGCGAACGCCCCCGCGAGCGACCTCACGGCAGCTTCTTCCATGTGAGCACGTGATTGACGAGCGCTCCTCCCTTCTCGACCTTGGTCGAAAGAATAAGGAGGTCTCCGTCGAATTTCAGCCGCCGCACCTGCGCGCCGCCAACCCACCCCGGGTTGAGGGCGCCCTGTACGTGGTGCACGACGGTATCTCCTGGCTCGTTCACCTCATAGGTGCCGAAATACGCGATGTATCCAGCGTACGCGCTTCTCACCTGCTGCGCCTGCCAGTCGCCCGGCGCGACGTTCGTTCGCCCGGGGCGCATCACCTGACCGGCCATGTGCCCGTGCTCGTCGTAGCTCAGGCGACCGACCGCGTCACCGTACGGTTTGCCGCGCGACCCGTCGGGATTCTCAGTGACGTACGACAGCAGCGTCCAGTTTCCAACCAGCTGTTTCATGGGTGGCATCAGGCCCGACCGACCCAGTCCGCATACAGCTCCGGACGACGGTGCTGCATGAACAGGCGACGGGCATGGGAGGCGGCATTCTCGTCGAAGTCGAGATCCGCGACGACGATCGCATCCGTCATTGCTTTGCCGCGGGCAATCACCCGGCCGTCGGGGGCGCAGATGAAGGATTCGCCCGCAAAGGTCAGACACTCCTCCACGCCGACACGGTTGCACAGCGCAACGAAATAACCATTCTGAAACGCGGCCACCTGCATCTCCCCTTCGTAGAGTCCATCGGGCCACTCCCCCACGCTGCCGGCTTGCGGTACGACGACCACATCCGCCCCGGCGACGGCGAGCGCGCGCATGTACTCCGGATAATGCCGGTCATAGCAGATCGCAACGCCGACGGCGCCCGCACGCGTGCGATAGACCGGCGCACCGGTATCGCCGGGCGTGTAATAGCCCTGTTCATGGAAGCATGGATAGTCGGTGATGTGGACCATGCGCGTGCGGCCGAGAAGGGAGCCGTCCGCGTCGATCACCGGCGACGCGTCGTACGCATGGTCACCGTCTCGCTCATACAGATTAAGGATGACGACGATACCGAGCTCGCGCGCCTTGCGCGCGAACGCGTCGGTGACCGGCCCGGGGATGGGTTCGGCGAGCGCAAGAGGATTGCCCGCCGCCGGGCGCTGGGGATGAAACCGCTCGAAGGCGAGCTCGGCAAACGCCACCAGCTCGGCGCCGCCACGCGCCGCTTCCTCGAGCGCCGCGAGCCCGCGGGTGACGTTCGCCTGCTTATCTGCCTCTGCCCGCTGCTGAATCAGCGCAATGCGCATCCACTAAAGCTACCAGCTTCCAGCTATCAGCTTCCAGCGTGCAGGCCGAAGGCCTGGCCTACAGCTGGCGCGCATCCCGCATCCCTACGCCATTTCCCACCTTCTGGCGAGGACGCGCGCGAGCGACAGGAACAGGACGGTCAGCATAACCAGGACGAGCACCTGGGGCCAGAGCTGGAGGATCGGCAGCTCGCGCCAGAACACCTTCAGGTAGCCGTCGAGCGCCCAGCCATTGAACGTGAGCAACCCGAATTTCTGCATCGTCTCCGTCATCAGGAAGCGAGGGAACATGCTGCCCCCGAGCGCCGACATCGTCAGGATGAGAATCGTCGAGAACCCCTGCAGCTGGCCGCGGCTCTTCGCGAGCGTCGCCAGCACGAGCCCGAGCGCCGCCGCAGCGGCAGCGG
>JACDCA010000446.1 GCA_013694635.1 Acidobacteriota bacterium
CGTTGCGGAGCACGCCCGGCTCTCCGGGCGCCGAGCGAACCTGGAGGATGATGTCGGCCGTTCCAAAGACGTCCGCGCGACTCCCCGTCGCCGCTCCCTGTGTTCGATACTCATCGTCGGTAAAGCCCGCCGCCGCGCCGGCCCCCTCCTGGACGATGACCTCGAGGCCTGCTTTCTTGAGAGCCGGGACGGACACAGGGATGAGCGCGACCCGTGTCTCACCGGGCGCCGTTTCGCGTGGGATGCCGACCTTCATGCCGACAGAGTGTAGTGCAAGTGACGGCCCGAGGGACGAGCGCGGCAACTTGCCGGCTGGTTTTCTCGTCAGGTTCTCCTTCCGAGGTCATTCATGACGAGAGCGATTGCAGCGGCCGCGAGTGTGTGCGGCCTGGCGGTGCTCTATGGACATCAAGCTGCCGGCCAAGCCGGCGGCAGCGCCCGCGAGCGGAACGGTGTCGATCACCGGCTGCGGGCGCAGCGAGGAGAACAAGCTGGCGGGGACGATCGAGTTGAAGCCGCGCAAGCCCGGCGCTTAGCGCCGGCTAACGGAAGTCGGGCTACCGGGGCGGCGCAGAAAATCGGCGATCTTCGCCGCCACCTCCGGAACGATCGTCTTTTCTTTCAGACGCGCGTATTCGGCGACTTCGCCGGTCTCGGCTCGGACGAGCAGATGATTCACGCCGGGGAGGTGCAGCACCTCCACCGGCGGATTCTTCTTGCGCTCTCGCGCGAGCGCCGCCAGTTTCTCGGCATGGTCCGGCGGCACTTGCCTGTCGAGCGCCCCCTGCACGATCAGCAGCGGCTGCTTGACGCGCGGCATCCACTTCGCCGGATCGAACTCCAGCAGGCTCTTGAACCACGGACTGTCGGCGCGCTTCCGCATCTCCGCCGGCAGAGCCTCCCACCCGACCCCGGTCATCACGGCGAGCTGAATCTTCTGCTGCAGGTCGATCTTCGCCCTGCGCTCCTCCTCGCTGGTTTTCATGACGTCGAGGAGATTGCGCTGCTGTTCGAGAATGAGGTCTGCGCCGCGGGTGCCCGGCGCGGCGATGAGCACGACGGCGGCCAGGTCTTCCTCACGCGCGGCGGCGATCATCGCCACAGCTCCGCCCTCGCTGTGCCCCACGATGCTGATTCGATTCTTGTCGACGTCCTTGCGCCTCTTGAGCCACTGATAAATCGAAAGCGCGTCGGCGGCATAGTCCTCGATGGTTGCCCGCTCGTCCCGTCCACCGCTCTGACCGACGCCGCGCTTGTCGTAGCGGACGACGAGGTAACCCTGCTGCGCGAGCGCCTGGGTAAGCTGCGCGAAGATTGGGATGCCTGCCACCGTGGCATCGCGATCTACAGGGCCAGAGCCCGGCACCAGGATGACCGCCGGATGCCGGCCGCCTGCGGGAGCCCCGGCGGGGAGGGTCACGGTGGAGGCGAGGTTGAACCCGAGGCCCGGGATCATCACGTTGCTCTCGCCCGGGTGCACTGGCTTCTGCTGCGCCCCGGCCGTGGCGACGGCGACCAAGAGCACGAGCAGCGCGGCGGTACAATTGCGGGGGAAGCCCATCAGCTGAGGATAACTCCTAAGCCGTGAACCTTGAACAATACGAAGCGCTTCACACCCGTGCAGGCTGGGTGGAGCGCGAGGACGTTGGCCGGCTGTGGATCCGGGGCCAGGATCGACGGTCGTATCTCCATAGCCTTCTGACGAACGACATCGAGGGATTGTCGGCAGGTACCGGGACCTACGCGGCACTGCTCACGCCGCAGGGGCGCATGGTGACCGACATGCACGTGTTCGAGCGCGGCGACGCCGTGCTCATGACCGTCCCCCGCTCGCTTGCGCCATCGATCCGGGAACGGCTCGAACAGTTCGTGTTCAGCGAGGACGTGCAGGTCGAGGACGTGACCAGCGCGACGGTGCAGATCGGACTGTATGGTCCGGGAGCTGCCGATGTGAGGAACGCGATTCCTGCCGAACTCACCCAGGTGGTGATGGCGGCCGATGAATTCGGCTTGCCCGGCTTCGAGGTGATTGCATCCAGGGAACATGAAGCAGCGCTGATCGATGCGTTCGCACACGGTGGCGCCGTCCCCGTCGGCGCCGAGACCGTTGACGTCTGTCGCGTCGAAGCGGGAATACCACGCTTTCTGATCGACATGAGGGACGACACCATTCCGCTCGAAGCCGGTATCGAAGATCGCGCTATCAGCCTGACGAAGGGCTGCTACCCCGGACAGGAAATCATCATCCGCGTGCTCCACCGCGGCAGCGGGCGAGTCGCGCGCCGCCTCGTCAAGGTCGGGCTCGCGGCCGGTTCACGAATCCCGCGCGCAGGTGCGGCTCTGCACGCGCAGGAACGCGCGATAGGCTCGGTGACGAGCGCTGCCGAATCTCCCGCGTTCGGCCGCCCCGTGGCGCTCGGCTACGTGCATCGTGACTTCGCGGAGCCAGGGACAGCCGTGGACGTACTGTTCGATGACGGCAGCCGCGCTGCGGGTGAGGTGTTGAGCCGTTGAAGTCCGCCGCGGTTCTGCTTCTGCAGCTCGCGGTCATCATCATCGCGGCGCGCCTTTTCGGATGGTTGTTCCAGAGGATCCGGCAGCCCGTCGTCATCGGTGAAATGGTGGCCGGCATCCTCCTCGGCCCTTCGCTTCTCGGCTACCTGTTTCCCGCGCCGCATGCCGCGCTCTTCCCTGGCGACTCGCGCGCGGCGCTGACGTTCATCGCCCAGGCGGGGGTCGTCCTTTTCATGTTCGTCGTGGGGACGCGCGTCGAGCTGGACACGTTTCGGCGGCACTCCCGCGCGATTGCCGTCATCTCGGCGTCCGGGATCATTGTCCCGTTCGCGCTCGGCGGCGTCCTGGCGGTGCTTCTTTACGACGCGTTCGGAACCGCCGCGATCCCGCGGCTGGCGTTCATCCTGTTCATCGGGACCGCGATGAGCGTCACCGCTTTCCCGGTCCTCGCCCGGATCATCGCCGAGCGCCGGCTCGACGGCACGGTCCCCCGCGACACGGCGCTGGTCTGCGCAGCCATCAACGATGCCGCGGCGTGGGTCCTCGCCGGTTCAGTCGCCGGACTGGTGGCAGGCGGCGAGGCCAGAATCCCGTGGACCGTCCACGGCGTCTTCGTGGCGTTCGTTGCCGGATCACTCAGCGCGGCGCTCGTGCCGCGACTTGGCCCGCTCGTCGCAGCGGTCGAAGCGCCTGCTTCGCGGTTTCTCCTGCCCGTGTTTTTCGCACTGACCGGCCTTCGGACCGATCTGCGATTACTGGCTGTGGGAGACGGGTCGTGGATCTGGTGCGCCGCGATCGTCGTGGTTGCGACGGTGGGAAAGTTCGGAGGGACGGCGCTGGCCGCGCTCGGCGCCGGGATGCCGTGCAGAGGCGTTGACTCTCGGCGCGCTGATGAACACCCGCGGCCTGATGGAGCTCGTGATCCTCAACATCGGGTACGAGCTCGGGCTGCTTCCGCCCGAGGTGTTTGCGATGATGGTGGTAATGGCGCTGGTCACGACCTGCGCCGCCGGTCCGCTCGTCGATCGTTGGTCCCCGGGTTACCGCAGCGCGTCTGCCGAGGCCGCCCCGTAGAACTCGTACCAGGGTCGCGCGGCCTTCAGGCGATCGTTGACGTTCGCGATGTTCCGAACGCCCTCCTCTTCGAGCCACTTGCGGAATGCCTGTGGACCCTGCTTGCCGAAAATGGGGATGCCGTCCTTCCACGTCGCCCGTCCGCACAGCACGCCTGAGAACCGAGTGCCCGCTTCCGCAGCCAGCTCGAGGGATTCGGTGAACTCGGCGTTGCTGACCCCTGCGGACAGATAGATGAACGGCTTGGTCGCAACCTCTGCGGACCGGCGGAAGTGGTCCATCGCCTCCTGTTTCGTATACGCCGCCTGGCCCCCGAAGGCACGGGTCCCTTCGACGTATTTCAGGTTGATGGGCACTTCGACCTTCATCACGTCGACGCCGTAGCGGTCTTTCGTGAACTCCCGCATGCTCGCGGTGACGATCTCGGGCTTCCTTCGCGCGAACTCGGGACCCTTCTCGTCGAGGCCTTCTTCGTAGCCTATGAACTCGAGGAAGAAGGGGATGTCATTGGCGCGGCACTCGTCGCCGATCCGCTCGACCCACGCCTGTTTGTGG
>JACDCA010000617.1 GCA_013694635.1 Acidobacteriota bacterium
GACGGGCATCGGCCAGCGCGTACCACTCTCCGCTCATGGCCCCCGCGAGAAACCGCACGCACGCGACCGCGAGCTGGACGTAGATGTAAAACGCCGGATAGTCGTAAAACCGCGGATTGAAATCGCCCGACTGCATCATGCTGAGGGCGCGACCCATGATTTCAGGTTCGTCCACGCCGAGCGAATAGGGGAGGCCGGCGCCGAGCGACCAGAAGCGCAATGCCGCCGCCGACAGAACGATTATCGCGAACGACGCGGTCGATTTCCGCATGTCGCTCGCCTCACGCCACTCGCGCTCAGTCATGCACCACTCTTGTTTCGTCCTCTTCTGTCATGCAGCCCCGGGCTGGACTACGGAATTGCTGGAATTTGTTAGGCTACGGCAGTAACGCGTCGTTCCGCAACTACATGGATCGTCTTTTAGAAGCTACGCGCCGGGCGGAACAGCGCCATTTCTGGTTTCGTGGCTTTCGCGCCTTCGTCCGTCCACTCGTGGCCGTCGCGGTTGCAGGCCATGCCGCGCCGCGCATCCTCGACTGCGGCTGCGGCACCGGCGCCAACCTCGTGATGCTCGGCGAATACGGCCGCTCCTTCGGCTTCGACATCAGCCGTGAAGGGCTCAACTTCGCGCGCGAATACGGCCAGGCGCGTATCGCCCACGCCTCGATCACGCACATCCCTTTCCGCGACGCCAGCTTCGACCTGGTGACGGCGTTCGACGTCCTGTACTCGTTGACCGAAGAACAGGAGGCGGCCGCCGCCCAGGAGATCTTCCGCGTCCTCCGCCCGGGCGGCTCGCTCATCATCAATGTCGCCGCGCTGCAGATCCTTCGCGGCAGTCATTCGGTGTTCGGATCCGAGCTGCGCCGGTCGACGCGGCCACGGCTGCGCGCGCTGCTCTCGAGATATGGGTTCGACGTCCAGCGGCTCACGTATACCAACTTTGTCCTGTTCCCCCTCATGCTGACGGTGCGCACGTGGCAGCGCGTCATGGGACTGGCGACCCCGGAAGAAACCGGCGGAGACATCGCGGTGCCGGCGCCCGTGCTCAACGAAACGCTGTCCGCGTTGCTCCACGTCGAAGCGGCCGCACTACGGCGCATCGACATGCCCATCGGCAGCTCCTTGCTGTGCGTCGCGCGTCGCCCGCCAGCGCGCTAGAAGCGGCACCGTCACGAAGTAGGCAGCGATCCCCGCGACGATGGCGCCGGCTGTCGAGCCGATCATAAAACTCCAGAAGAACGGGGCGACCAGGTCGAACGCCTGCGACCGGAACTCCGCGGTGTAGAACGACAGCTCCATCAGCGCGTTGAACCGCCGTCCGAAGTCCGGGACCACCGGACGATCCAGCATCATCCCCCCCACGACCGTCGTCACCGTGTACCACGGCACGATGATCCACGGCAGGTTGACGCACAGCCCGATGAAGACCGCCGGACGGCTCAACTTCAGGAGAAACGCCGTCGCCATCCCGATCAGGATCTGCAATCCGATGAACGGCGAAAACCCGAGAAAGACGCCAAAGGCAAAGGCTGCGGCCGTCCGGCGCGGCGAGTGGTCTCCACCCGCAAGCTTTTCGACGACGGTGCGCCAGTTCATCGAACGGCTGCCCCTCGTGCGAGCAGCTCGCTATACATTGAGAGCGTCCGGTCGACCGCGGACGTCCAGGAAAACTCTCGCTCGACGATCCGCCGGCCCGCCTCCCCCATCTCACGCAGCCGGTGGTTGTCCTCGAGCGCACCGCTGATCGTGGCGGCAAGCGCCGAGCCGTCGCCGGCGGGGACGATCCAGCCATTGACGCCGTTCTTTACCTTGTCGGGTAGGCCTCCTGCATCTGTCACTACGCACGCGCGACGGTGCGCCATCGCCTCGAGTGTGACGAGCGAGCTGCCTTCGTAGAGGGTCGGGTGGACGAAGAGATCCGCGGCTTCGTACCACGCGTGAAGCTCCCGATCCTCCAGGCGTCCTGCGAGCAGAACGTTCGGCGTGAGGCCGGTGTCACCGAGAATCCGCTCCAGCCGCGCGCGAAAGGGGCCCGCGCCGACGATCACCCACCGCCAGGGCTCTCTGGCAATGCGTCCGGAGTGCTCTTTGAGCGCTGCAAGCGCGGCCGCGAGGACGTGAAATCCCTTGTTCTCCTCCAGCCGTCCGACGCTGAGGAGCGTCGTCATTCCCGTCCTCAATCGAGCGCCGTCGTCCGGGCCCGCGAGCGCATCGACCTGCGCAAGATCGAGCGCGTTGGGGATCGTGTAGATCCTGTTGTCCGGAACGCCAAGATGCGTGCGGACCGCAGGCTCCAGCGCGCGATCGGTGGCAATGACGGCGTCCGCTCGGCGCGCGCAAGCAATGACCGCGCGGCGCAGCGGCAGGTAGCCGATGCGCTTGAGCGTTGCCCTCGAAGGATCGGTGGCGCCGAATTCCTCGAGGCCCTGCGGGTTCAATACGAGCGGCGCTGCCAGTGAATGGCGCCGTCGCGCGTAGCCTAGCACGCTCGCGCCGAACCCGTGGACGATATCGGCCTCGCCGCGCTCGACCATCGACGCGGCGAGCGCCCCTGCACGCAGACCGAACAGCGGATAGGCCGTGCTCCGGTCGATCACGGTCGTGCCGCGCCGTCCGGCGCCGGGGAAGGTGCGGTACGGCACGTAACGGACCGAGACAGCCGGATGAATCACGTCTGCCGCAACCGGCTGTCGCGGCGTACGCGTGATGAGGGTGACCTGCACATCGCGCATGGCGAGATGCCGCGCCAGGTCGTAGACGCTGCGCTCCAGGCCGCCGAGGCCGTGGATGGGAAAGACGGACCGCGCGACGATGGCGACGCGAAGCGCCGTCACCGCTTGTCCCGCCGTAGCTGTGCGGAGGCGGAAATTTCCTGATACAGCACGTCCACCCGTGCGGCCACCGATGACGCTTCGAACTTCTCGCGTGCGTGCAGTGCCGCCGCG
>JACDCA010000634.1 GCA_013694635.1 Acidobacteriota bacterium
GGCTCGGACGCATCTACCGGCTCACGGGCAAGTGGGGACGCGGTGGATCCGAAGCGAATCTGACAAAGGCGGAGGCGGCATTCACGCGAGCGCTCGAGATCAATCCGGACCTGTCGGTTGCTCACAATCTGTACGCTCAGCTCGAGGTTGACCTTGGCCGGGCCGAGGACGCCATGTTCCGGCTGATCGAACGCGCGAAAGCACGCGGTGCGGACCCTGAGCTCTTTGCCGGTCTCGTGCACGCGTGTCGCTTCTGCGGGTTGCTCGAAGCCTCGGTGGCGGCTCACGATCAGGCGCGGCGCCTGGATCCGAGTGTCGCAACGAGCGTCGGCCAGACCTACTTCATGCTCGGCGACTACGCCCAAGTCCTCGCCGAAGAGACCAACGCCACTCCCAACGTCCGGAACTTTGCGCTGGCGATGTTAGGTAGAGAGGATGAAGCGGTTGCCAACTATCGCGCCCTGGAAGCGACGCTGCAGACCAGATATGGCGACCTTCTGCGGTGCGGGCGGGCGCTGCTCGAAGGCCGTCGCGACGAGAGCCTGGCGGCGGCGGGGGCAGTCCTGGCCTCGGACCTGAAGGATCCCGAGACTTTCTTTTACCTTGGGAGGATCCTCGCCCGTCTTGGTGAGCGGCAGCAGGCCACATCGGTGCTCGGTCGCGCAGTCGAGTCCGGGTTCTTCTGCTATCCGGCCATCGCGCGAGATCCCTGGCTCGACCCGCTCAGGGGCGACGCGGAGTTTGTGGCCGTCCTTTGCGAGGCCGAAACCCGGCACCGCGGCGCGCAACTGACATTTGCACGCGCCGGCGGAGACCGCGTGCTATCCGTGTAACCGGTAGTGCGAGGCTGCTTTCACACGCACCCGAATGCGTAAACTCGCCGCCGGCGTCCTGCTCGGTCTCGGGGCGGCGGCGATGGTGTTGTCGATCGCGGCAACCGGCGCGCTCGAGCCGGTCGAACTCATCCTGTACGACTGGCGGATGCGGTCGGACGCGCGCACTCCTCCTGACGTCCACCCCGACCTCGTCCTCGTCGAGATCAACGACACCACTATTCGCGACCTCGATCCGGTGTTTGGCCGCTGGCCGTGGCCGCGCGTCACGTTCTCGCTGCTCGTCGACTTCCTGAACCGCGCGCCTGCAAAGGTGATTGCCCTCGATCTCGGTTTCTACGAGAGAGATCGCGTGCTCCAGCACCAGATCGGCACCGAGAAGTGGTCGGGCGCCGAATCGGACGGTGCGCTCGTCAAGTCCGTGAAGGGAGCGCAGACCACGATCCTCCTGGCGGACGCCGTCTACGAAGGACTGATCAGCGGCGAAGAGTCCAACCAGGCGGCGGAGTGGCGTGGCGATCCGTACCGGCTCGACCAACGCATCTTCGAGCGGCGCTCCATCATCACGCCGTTCGGGGAGCTCAACGATGCTGTGGCGACGCTCGGTCACAGCTTCGCGGCACTCGACGCCGGTGGCTCCCTGCGCCGGATCGTGCCGTTTGTGAGGACCGGCGACCGCTTCATGCCGTCGCTCGGCGTGGCCGCCGCGCTGCGCGGCGCCGACATCCGGCCGGAACAGGTCACGCTCGCGGGGGACACGCTCCGGATGGCGGACCGAGCAGTCCCCCTGGTGCCGGTGCCCGTCAAGGACGCGACCAGTGGTCGCACCGTGGATCAGCTCACGATGCTGGTCAACTACCGGGCGCCGGCGTTACTCCCCAATGGCGAGCGGCCGTACCGGAGCTTCGAAGCGCGGCACCTCCTTCAGTCGGAGATTCAGCTCCTCTCCGGAGAAAAACCAACGGTCGATCCGGCGTTGTTCAAAGGCAAGATCGTGTTCGTCGGCCTGACCGCGTCCGGTCTCGTAGATGTCTTCCAGACTCCGTTCGACAGCCGCGGTCAGGGGAAGATGCCGGGCATCCAGATGCACGCCAGCGTCGCCGACAGCATCCTGTCGAACAGGTTCATCGCTCCTGCCGGGCATCGCCAGCGCATTGCGATGACCGTTTTCGCCGCGGTCGTCGTCGGCCTGCTTGCAGCATTCTTCGGGTTCACTGCCGCAGCGGTGATGTCCGGCGCAGTGATGTTCGCGTGGGCGCTCTATACCTGGCTCTCATTCAGGACCGGTCTGTGGGTCAACCTGACGCAGCCCATCGCCGCGATGAGTCTGGCGTTGTTCTCGGGCACGGCTTATCAGTACTTCGTCGAGGGCAAGGAAAAGCGGGTCGTCAAGAAGCTGTTCGGCCGTTACGTCTCGAAGGACGTCTACGACCAGCTGCTCGAACATCCCGAGAGCGCGGAGCTCGGCGGCGCCCGACGCGAGATGTCCGTGCTCTTTTCCGACATTCGCGGCTTCACGAGCGTCACGGAAAAGGGAGACCCCGAGGAGCTCGTCGCGCAGCTGAACGAGTATTTCTCACGGATGGTCGAGATCGTCTTCCGTCACCATGGGACCGTCGATAAGTTCGTGGGGGACATGGTGATGGCGCTGTATGGCGCCCCGCTGGACGATCCGGGCCATGCGGAGCATGCCGTCGCAACGGCCGTCGAGATGGTCCGCGAACTGGGCGAGTTGAACCGGAAGTGGGCGGCCGAGAATCGCGCTCAGCTCGATATCGGGATCGGCGTCAATTCAGGGGACATGATTGCCGGGAACATCGGCTCCTCATCGATCATGAGCTACACCGTCATCGGCGATAACGTGAACCTGGGTTCGCGGTTAGAATCCCTCAATAAGGAATACAGGACGCGGATTATCATCAGCGACGCCACGCGCGGCTGGCTGACAGGCACGTACCAGATCGTGCCGCTCGGCGACGTCGTCGTCAAAGGAAAGACCCGCTCAATTGCCATTTTCGAAGTGAAGGTGCCGTCGCCGCTGACGGTGGTTTCCGAGGAATCAATATGAAGCACGCAGCATTCGCGCTCGCCCTCATCCTGACCGCTTCGCCCGTCTATGCGCAGCTCGGCGGCATCGGCCGGCGCATTACACAGGCGAAAGACGCCAAGGACGCGTACGACGTCCTGAAGATGTCCGAGGCGGACGAACGCCAGCTCGGCGAGCAGGTGAGCGCGCTCGTTCGGAAGGAATTCGGTGTCCTCCAGGACGCGGCGGTCACCAAGTACGTGACGCTGGTCGGGACGGTGATGGCGCAGGCCAGCACGCGGCCCAACCTGCAGTGGGAGTTCATCGTGCTCGATACCGACGGGGTCAATGCCTTTGCGGCGCCCGGCGGCATCGTCCACATCACTCGAGGCGCACTCGGTCTGATCAAGAGCGAGGCGGAGCTGGCAGGCGTCCTCGGTCACGAGCTCGCGCACGTCACGAAAAAGCACACCATCAATTCGATCAAGAAGAACAAGGGGTTCAAGGTGACGTCCGACATGGCGCCCGGCAGCACCGCCCTTTTCTCGGCGCTGGCCAACGCAGCGTACGACAATATCGTGGAGAAGGGGTTCGACCGCGGCGACGAGGAAGACGCGGATCAGGAAGGGCTCCGGCTCGCGAACAAGGCGTCCTACGCGCCGAACGGCCTCGCCACATTCCTCGGCAAACTCGCCGAACGCAACAAGACCACTCCAACGCGCAACGGCCTCTTCGCTTCGCACCCTGAAACGCAGGGACGGATCGAGAAGCTGAGCAACCAGGTGACGTCCGAAAAACTCGCGGCCGCGGCGCTGGTCCAGCCGCGGTATGCGTCCAACATCAAGTTCGAAGCGAAACCCCTGACTGAAGTTGCGACCGTCGTTGCCGGCACTCGTGGGGTCGCGGGCGAGGAAAAAAAGGAAGAGAAGCCCGAAGAAGAGAAGAAGAAAAAGGGTTTCCTTGGAGGCCTGAAGCTGTCAGGCGGGAAACAGCAGGAATCGACCCAGGCGTCGGCATCGGCCGGCGGCCGCGCGGTCGGCACCGACCGCCACGCCAAGGGAGGGGAGAACCCGTCGAAGCTGACCGTGAAGGTGACTCCGGCCGAGCTCGAGGAGTTCAGGAAAGGCATAGCCTAGAAGGCTTGTGCATTCCATCTCGCATCTGATCTCCGGCACCGCAGCCCTGGTGGCGGCGGTTGCCATTTGGGGCGTGACGCTGAACCGGGTCGTCCGCCGCAAACTGCGCCTGTCGATTTTCCTGTTCGGCCTCTACGCGGCCGCGCACGTGCTCTTCGTACTGCGGCCAGACCTCGCTCCCGCTCCCGATACCGACCTTTACAGCTTCGAGCGGCTGGCGTTTGCCGCCGCGCTCATCAACCTTCTCGTCGTCAGCCTCATCAACCCGCTGCGGTCCGATCGAGTTCCGGACCGCTTCCCGTCCATCGTCCAGGACGCGCTCGTCATCGGGCTGCTGATGCTGATCGCCACCTTCGCCTTCGGCGAAAAGTTCCTGGCGACGTCCGCGGTCAGCGCCGTCGTGCTCGGTTTCGCCCTGCAGGACACCTTCGGCAATGCGATTGCCGGCCTCGCCATCCAGAGCGAGAAGCCTTTCAACATCGGGCACTGGGTGAGGGTCGGCGAGTTCGAAGGACGCGTGGCCGAGGTGAGCTGGCGCGCGACCCGCCTGCGGACCAAGACCGGCAACTTCATCGTTCTGCCCAACAACATCGTCGGGAAGGAACCGATCACCAACTACTCGGAACCGGTGGCGCCGACGAGAATCACGGTCCAGGTGGGTGTTACCTACGATGCGCCGCCGAACCGCGTCAAGGCAGTCATTCGCGAAGCGCTGGGCAACTGTTCGCTCGTGCTGGCTGCACCGGCGCCGGCGATCGTGCTGATCAAGTTCGACGCCTCGTCGGTCAACTACGATGTCAAGTTCTGGATCGACGACTTTGAATACGACGACACGGCGCGCGACCAGGTGCACAGCGCCATCTACTATGCGTTCCGCCGCCACAACATCGAGATCCCGTATCCGATGCAGGTGGAGATGTCGAGGGATGTGCCGGCAACGGACCACGGGGCTCAGATTGCCGAGCGGGAGCGTCTGATCTCAGGTGTCGATCTGCTGTCGTCGTTGAGCGCCGAGCACCGCACGCTGATTGCGGCGTCTACGACGACGATGGAATTCGCAGATGGTGAGGCGATCGTGCGACAGGGCACGCCGGGCGAGTCGATGTTCGTCGTCTGCTCGGGTCAGGCCGCGGTGATGCTCGAGGGGCAGCGGACGCCGATCGCGACCATCGAGCAGGGAGGCTACTT
>JACDCA010000642.1 GCA_013694635.1 Acidobacteriota bacterium
GATCCAGGTGATGCCCGTTCGTCACCACCGCCCTGATCCGAGTCGTATTGTGGATATCGGTCAATGGATTGCCATCGAGCAGCACGAAGTCCGCGAGCTTGCCTGCTTCGACCGCGCCGAGACGATCGACCGCGTCCATATAACGCGCCGGGTTCACTGTCGCCGTCCGCAGCGCATTGAGCGGCGTCATGCCCGCTTCGACGAACAGCGCGAGCTCCTCGTGCAGGGAAAAGCCGGCGATCATGAACGGATTCCCGAGGTCCGTACCGGCCAGCAGCTTGACGCCAGCGCGATCCATGCTGCCAATCAATCGCAGCAGGAATGCGAGCTGCGCGCGCCGATGCGGGCCGCGCCTCTTGTCCTCGTTGACCCGTTGGACCCCCTGCTTGTGAGCCGCCGTCCAGGCAGCGCGCTCGACGGCGGACACATACTCGGTGCCTGGCCTCTGTTCCCAGGTGGGTTCGAACCCGAGCAACCGGTTGCGGTGCAGCGCGACCGTCGGCACCACCCACGTTCCCTTGCGAATGAACAGGTCGAAGAGCTCCGCGCAGCGCTTCGGATCGTACGTCTCGATGAACAACCGCTGCCGGTCGTGACCTTCCGCATCCTGCTTGGCATCCGCCGGTGCACTCGAGCACTGGCCCGGGATCCCCAGGAGATGCTCGATGCTTTTCTGTCCGGCCTCGACAACGGCCGTTAACCGCATCGATGCCGGAGGATGGCCCACGACCGGAATCCCATGGACCTTGGCGCGCTCCGTAATCGCCAGATACACATCTGGAGTCAGCCGAGTGTAGACCTTCAGCTCTTCGACCCCGGCCGCCACGAGTGAATCAACCACCTCGCGCGCCTGCACCGCCGAGGCGAGCCCGACGGAGTTCGCCCACGCGGGCGGATTCCCGTCCAGAATCGGGCTCGTAGCCAGAAGACGTGGCGAGACCATGCGGCCTGCGTCTGTTTCCTTGCGCCAGTCACGCGCCAGACGAATGTCGTCAAGATCGGTCCACATGTCCCGCACACCCGTGACGCCGTTTGCGATCTGCAACGCAAAGGCGACGGCGTGGTTGTTGGTTCCGGCAGATTGGCTGTTGTTGAAGGTGTGGACATGCATGTCCCACAGTCCGGGAATCACGTGCGCGCCGCGGCCGTCAACAACCGTCGCGCCATCCGGCAGCTTCATGCGGGTGGAGGCGTCCACCGCAACGATGCGGTTACCGCGCACGACGATGGAGGAGGAGGGCGCGAGCTGCCCAGTACGAACGTCGACGACCGTCACATTGGTGAAGGCGGTGACGCTATCCGTCGTCCGCTGCGCCCCTGGCGTCACGGTCGCCGCTGCGAAAAGCAGCGCCGCGGCACTGGACGTGCGTGTAATGGTCGATCTGCTCACGACGGGCCAGCCTTTCGCGTGGAATCGCCCAAGGCAGTCGGGCCCGTGACGGGACTGGGATTATAACGGTCAATCCCGTCCGGCGACCGGAAGACGCAATCGTCGCAGACTGGAAACGGGTGCCCTCTTCCATGGCACCCGTTCGGCCTTCCGTAGGCGACCCGTGCCGTGCGGCTAGCGTTCGGTTCGCCGATGAGCCGTCGCGGCGGCTTGGGCCCCGGGAGGTTCGGTGAAGGGCTCGATGGGAATGCGCTCGTAACGCACCTCGAGGATCTGCAGCTCCTCGTTTCCGCCTGGCGCGCGGAGGATGACGGAGTCGCCCGGCCCGGACTTCATCAACGAGCGCGCGAGTGGTGACAACCAGCTGATGTAGTTGCGATTGAGATCGATTTCGTCGGCACCGACAATGCGCACCACCCGCTCGGTTCCCGCGCCGTTGCCATAACGCACCGTCGCACCGAAGAAGACGTGTGTTGCCGCCCGGCCGGATCGCGGAGCTTCGGGGTCGACGATTTCGGCAGCATCGATCCGCTTTCTGAGAAACCGAATCCGTCTATCAATCTCGCGCAGCCGCTTCTTGCCGTACTGGTAGTCGGCGTTCTCGCTGCGATCCCCATTCCCGGCCGCCCAGGCGACCACCTCGGTCACCGCCGGCCGTTCCCTGGTCAGGAGAAACCGCAGCTCCGCTCGCAGCCGCTGCAGGCCGGCTGGCGTGATGTAGTTCTTGGGTGCGGGCACCGCGGCGGCTTCTTCAGCGGGCTGTTCCTCGCCGTCGCTGTGCTCATGCGGTTCGGCCGTGAACGGGTTGGTCATGACTCGATCTGAAGTTTACGAGGTTACGATCGGACATGCGTCAGATTCTGCTCGGCGTCGCCCTCCTGCTCGTGCCCGTCACGCCGCAATCCTTTGTCGAGCCGATTGTTCGGATCGGCCTGACCCAGAACGCCGCTACAGTCACCGTTCGGTCGGCGGAGACGTTCATGGTTGCAGGGCGCATGACGCGGGCCGCGACGTTCGCTGCTGTCCTCGCTGTCGATCCAGAGACGAAGGGACCCGTTGCCGCGGCGGACCTGCAGTACCGAATCACCGTGAAGCTCGAGGACGAGGCGACCGTGGTGATGCCGGCTGGCGCGCGCGTGCGCATCGAGCCGCCGGCCTCACCGCTCGAAGTCGAGGCGCGCGCCTACCGCGGCGCGCTCGAGATTTTTGGCAACAGCCGCCGCACCCTTACCGTCGTAAACGAACTGCCGCTCGAGGATTACCTGCGGGGCGTCGTCCCGAACGAGCTCAATCCCGCCGCATTCGGTCAGCTCGAGGCGCTCAAAGCGCAGGCGGTGGCGGCGCGCACCTACATCCATCGCAACATAGGGCAGTACAAGAAGGAGGGATACGACATCTGCGCGACCGACGCCTGCCAGGTGTACTTTGGCGTCCTCACCGAAGATGCGCTCGCGACACAGGCCGTCATGGAGACGCGCGGCGTCGTCGCGACGTACGACGGCCGGCCGATCAACGCGCTCTACAGCTCCACCTGCGGCGGGCGCACGGAAGACGCCGAGCACATCTTCAACGAGAAGGTCCCGTACCTGGTATCCGTCAGCTGCGAGTACAAGCACGCCGAGACGGCGTTCGCAACCTCGCGAGCGATTCCCGACTGGAAGGACGGCGTGCTCGCGGTTGCGGGCGTCAACAACTTCAGCGATGCGGCGCGGTTCATGGGTCTTCCGGGGCACGATGAGCCGGCGTCCACGAGACCGGCAACACTTGCCGCATTCATCCGAAAGACGTTCTATCCGTCGGTGCTGACCGCATCGGATCTCTCGTTCGTCACGGAGCAAGGAATTCTCACCGCTGGCGAGGTGGTGCCCCGCAGCGAACTGCTCTTCCGGCTGATCGACAAGAAGTCCGCCTTCGAGTGGCAGCAGGGGGTGCTCCAGTCGTTCGACGCCGGCGAACGCAGGATGCGTCTACTTGCCGGCGGGCAGTTGAAGGAGTTCTCGCTCGCTCCTGATGCGCTCGTGTAT
>JACDCA010000654.1 GCA_013694635.1 Acidobacteriota bacterium
CCCTTGTAGTACGCGAGCCACGTGCTCGATTCCTCGGGCAGGCGGAAGCTCCCGACTTTTTCAACGGCGGTCACTTGTCCGGTGGCGAGAGACATGATCCCGAGGCCGGAGCGCGGTTCCTGGCGGCGCTGATTCCCGCGACCACCTTCCGCCGCAGGCTGGTTCTCACCGCCGCCTTCGCCCGCCTGCCCGCCGCGTGCGCGGTTCTGCTGCCGTTCGCGCTCTTCGTCCGCTTTGGATTGCGCGATGGTGAAGATCACGACCTTTCCGTCGGCCGTGAACTGCGGTCCGGTCCCGCGCGCGTGCTTGAATTCCTGCGTGCTGCGGAGGTTGCGCACGATCAGCTCGCCATCGTCTCCCTGCGCGGTCACGGCATACGCCAGCCACTGCCCGTCGTCGGAAAGCCTCGTTCCCGCGATCGAGCGCCAGGAGTCCATGGCGTCGTAGGTAATGGGCCGCTTTCCGGTGGCGGGCGACTGAGCGCCGAGTGTCCACTGAAGCGTGAGTAAGGCACTCGCAATCAGGACGAAAGTTCGCGCGTGCGGGCGTCTTTTCATTCGGCTCTCCGTGATCGGATCTTGGGTCGTTCGTTCCGTCGGGGTGTGTCCGGCTCCTACGACGGAACGGCGCACATTATTGCACCGCTACCAGATGCGGACGCGCTCTTTCGGCGCCACAAAAAGCTTATCGCCGGGCTGGACGCCGAACGCCGAATGAAAGGCGTCCAGGTTCACCGCGGCGCCGTTTGCCCGGTGCTCGGCGGGGGCATGGTGGTTGGTGAGCATGGCCTGGCGCAGATACTCGTCGCGCACCAAGGTACGCCAGAGCTGGGCCCACCGTACGAACAGCCGCTGCTCACCTGTGAACCCGTCGATGACCGGCGGATCCTTCTTCTGAAGCGAAATCCGATACGCCCGAACGGCGACGGCAAGGCCGGCAAGGTCGCCGAGATTCTCGGCGAGCGTCACCTGGCCGTTCAGGCGTTCGTTCGTCCCTGTGCCGTAGCCGCTGAACTGATCGACCAGCAACCGCGCGCGCTGCAGGAAGCTCTGGTGATCAGCCGGCGTCCACCAGTCGAACGCGGCACCTGATCCGTCGTAACGGCGGCCCTGCTGGTCGAACGCATGGCCGATCTCGTGACCCACAACAGCTCCGAGCGCGCCATAGTTCACCGCGTCGTCGGCGTCGGGATCGAACAGCGGCGGCTGCAGCATGGCCGCCGGAAGAATGACTTCATTCCGCCATGGCAGGTACGTCGCGTTGACCGTCTGGGGCGTCACGAACCAGTGATCGGTTTCGGTGGGTCGCGCCAGCCGCCGCGCGTGATAGGCGTTGTCGAATTTCTGCACGCGTTCGACGTTGCCCATCAGATCATGTGGTCGGACGTCCAGCTGGCTGTAATCCCGCCACCGGCTCGGATGGCCGATGCGCGTTTCGAGCCGATCCAGCTTGGCGAGGGCGTGCCCTCGCGTCGGAGGCGCCATCCAGTCCGCCTCGTTGACGGCCTGGCGATAGGCTTCGAGCAGGTTGCCGACAATTCTCTCGATGCGGTCGCGTGACGCCGGGCGAAAGTGCTTTTCCGCGTAAAGCCGTCCGACTGCGTCCCCCATGTGAGCGCTGACCAGCGACACCGCCTGCTTCCAACGGGCACGCGGTGCGCGCTGGCCGGTGAGGACACGTCCGAAGAACTCGAAGCGGGCTTCGTGAAGCGCCTTGACGCTGAACGGGGAGATCGCGGTGATGTAGCGCGCCGCCAGCCACGCTTTCCAGGTGCGTAACGGGACGTCCTCGACCCGTTTCGCGAAGGCGCTGAAGAAGTCGGGTTGCCCGAGAATGATTACCGCCGCGCGATCGAGCCCTTGCGGTTTGGCCCACGCCGTCCAGTCAAAGCCGGGCATGCGCTCATGCAGCTCACGGAGATTGAACGCCTGCGCATGCGCGAGCGACACGCGGCTGCCGGCCGCCGGCGTCTGCGCGCGGGCGAGCGCGACTTCGAGCTCGAGAACGTTGGCGGCGTCCGCCTCCGGTTCGGCGCGTCCGGTCGCGCGGTAGATCGTCGTGAGGTATGCGACGTAGGCACGGCGAACCGACGCACTGACACTGTCGGTGTCCAGGTAGTACTGCCGGTCCGGCAGCAAGGTTCCCCCCTGCGAGACGTGGATGACGATGCGCCGCGTGTCGCGCGCGTCGACTCCCGCCGATGCCTGAAACGGCCCGCCGCCTCCACCGCTCGAGAGCCGGCCGCACTCGGTCGCGAGCGCCTGCGTCCTGTCAATGGAATCGATGCGCTGCAGAACCGGTTGCACGGTCGCGAGGCCGATCTCCTCGATGCGGCGCTCGTCCATGACGCTGGCGTAGAAGTCGCGGATCTTCCGTTCCGTCGCGTTTCGGCCCGCGAGGTTCTCGATGATCTCGCGCAGGTAGAGCTCGGTCCGATCCGTGAGCTCCGGGAAGGTTCCGTAACTGACACGGTCGGGGGGGATCTGCGTCCGCTGCAGCCAGGCGCCGTTCGCGAATCGATACAGGTCGTCCTGAGGGCGCACGGATCGATCGAGCGAGGAGAGGTCGAGGCCGGACTTCAGCGGTTCCGGGCTCGCGGCGGGCCGGCTCGCCAGAAGGCATAACAACAGCGCCGCAAACGCGCGCGCGATCATCTCCCTGGCTGAACGACCGTCAGGATTCTCTCCGCGACTCTGATCTGACCGACGCGCTGGACGCCCGACGTATTCGGCTGGACGGTGAACTGCACCGAACCATCTCCCTGGGCAAACGTCGGATAGGCGGGAGAGGTGACAGTTATCCAGCTCGCCTCGGAGAGCGCGCTCCACGGGCACGAAAACGCCGGATCCGCGAGCGTCCAGATCGACGTGGCGCCTCCGCCCGCCGCGACGATGACCGACGTGATCTGAGCACCGCCGGCGCGCGGTTCGAGCATGACGGTGTTGCAGGAACCTGTGATCCCGGGCGGTAGCCAGCCGCCGTTGAAGCAGATCCAGGTTGGACCCGGTTGCACCGTCGTGCATGACGACGATGGCGGCGGATCCGGCGGCGGCGGTGTAGGAGTGGTGGTGCAGGCCAAACCCGGAGGCAGCCAGCCACCATTGCAGCAGGTGCCTCCGCCAAGCGAGACGAATGGGTCTGCGGTAGTGCACGCCGTGCCCGATGGGGGCGGGGGCGGCGGCGGTCCGGGCGGTGTCGTCGGTGACCCGCAGGACAGACCCGGGGGCAGCCAGCCGCCATTGCAGCAGGTGCCTCCACCGAGCGAGACAAACGGGTCCGCAGTCGTGCAGGCAATGCCCGATGGGGGCGGCGGCGGAGGCGGCGGCGGCGGAGGCGGCGGGGGCGGCGGCGGTACCGATGCCCCTTCGCAGGCCATCCCTGGCGGCAGCCATCCGCCGTTGCAGCAGGTGCCGCCGCCGAGCGAGACGAATGGATCCGGTGTAGCACACCCCACGCCTGATGGCGGTGGCGGCGGCGTGGCGCCGTCGAACGCAATTCGATAGACCGCGCCGTTGCCGTACGACACCAGGTACAACTCACCGTTCGAATCGACGCCAAAGCTCGACACGCTGGTCGCCCCGGTGCCAAGTTCCGCGGTGTGTTCGGTGACACCCGTCACCGTCGCCTCCCCCGTGCCCGCCGCGATCGACAGTGCGAGCGACCACACCCTGTTTCTGATGATGTCGGCGAAGAAATAGCGCCCCCCGTACCCGGCGCCCAGCGCGTTGCCGCGATAGACGAACCCGCCCGTGATCGAGCGTCCGACGGCGTGCGAGTATTCGTGAATCGGGTCGGTGAGAGGCATGGAGAACGGCGCCAGGGTGAGCACGTTGTCGTGCGCCCCTTCGCGGTTACGCCAGCCGTAATTCCGTCCACCGCGGCCCGCCGGCTCGTAACTGACTTCTTCCCATGCGCCCTGGCCGACGTCCCCGACGATCAGAGCCCCCGTGCCCCCGTGTGCCGGATCGTCAAAGCTGTAACGCCACGGATTGCGGAATCCGAACGCCCAGATTTCAGGAAGCACGCCGCCCTGACCGACAAAGGGGTTGCCCGGCGGCACCGAGTAGCCGGTCGGATGCGTGAGGAGGACCGACACGTCGATCCGCAGCATCTTGCCGAGCAGGGTGCCGGGGTTCTGCGCACGGTGGGCGGGATCGTTGCCAGAGCCGCCGTCGCCGAGGCCTACATAGAGGTAGCCGTCCGGCCCGAACATCAGATGGCCGCCGTTGTGGTTCTCGAACGGCTGCACGATATGCGCGAGACCGCCGGGCCACACGAGATCGAAGCGTGTTGCGGG